>JANMDH010000098.1:0-6985 GCA_031376195.1 Gemmobacter sp.
TCGAAAACGCGGCGGACAGGTTGCTGGAGGTGGTCGATTTCCCGATCCCCCCCTTGCCGTAGACCGAAAAGACCTTGGCCCCGTCGATCTTGACCGCATCATCCTGATGCACCTGAACCGACCCGTCGCCGTCCAGTCCTCGCAAATTCGGAATTTCGTCACGTGGGCTCATTGCTTTGCCCCTTTCTTCTTTGTGAAAATATCCTGGGGGGTCTTGATTGACCCACCATCGGTTCGAGGGTCAATCAAGACGGGGGCTGGCCCCCCGCTTCTCCGGGCGCTCTCTTGGGGATGCATCTGCTTCATTCCGCCGCGATCCCTTCCAGTCTGTCTTCCAATTCGTCCGCCGCCCCTTGCAGGGCTGCCAGCGTGGCCGCATCCGGCTGCCAGTAATTCCGTTCCGACGCCTCGATCAGCCGCCCTGCCATCCGCGCGCTCGCCTCCGGGTTCAGGTCCGACAACCGCCGCCGCATCGCCTCGTCCAGCACAAAGGTTTCCGACAGTTTCTGGTAAACCCAAGGCTCCACCGCTTCGGCCGTCGCCGACCAGCCCATCGTGTTGGTCACATGCGCCTCAATCTGGCGCACGCCTTCGCGGCCATGCTTCAGCAGCCCTTCATAAAACTTCGGGTTCAGACTGCGCGAACGTGTCTCCAGCGCGATCTGATCCTTCAGGGTCCGCACCTGACCCGCCCCCCGCGTCTGGTCCCCGATAAACACCGGGGTTTCCCGCCCGCCATTCGCCCGCTTCACCGCCCGCGCAATCCCGCCCAGCGTGTCGAAATACTGATCGACCGACGTGACGCCCAGTTCCACCGATTCCAGGTTCTGATAGGCCAGATCCACATCGCCCAGCGTATTCTGCAGCAACGCCGTCTGATGCACCGCCTTGCCCGAACGGCCGTAAGCAAAGCTTTTCCGCGCCTGATAAGCGTCCGCCAACTCATCCTCGTTCTCGAACGCGGAATTGCCCACCAGATTGTTCACGTTCGACCCGTAGGCCCCTTCGGCGTTGGAAAACACCCGCAGGCTGGCCGTTTCCATATCGACGCCCATCTTGGCCGCATAGGCCACCGTATGCGCCCGCACATAGTTCTGGTCCAAGGGTTCGTCCGCGTTCGCCGCCTTGAACGCCGCCTCGGCCAGCATCCGGGTCTGCAATGGCAGCAGGTCACGGAAAATCCCCGACAGCGTCATCACCACGTCGATCCGCGGCCGCCCCAGTTCCGCCAGCGGGATCAGGTCCGCCCCGCACAACCGGCCATAAGCGTCAAACCGCGGGCGCGCCCCCATCAGGCATAGCGCCTGCGCAATCGGCCCGCCGTCGGATTTGATGTTGTCCGATCCCCACAGCACCAGTGCCACCGACTTCGGCATCACCGCGCAGGCGTCCAGCAACCGCTGCGCCTGTTGCGCGCCATCGCGCAGCGCAAAGGCGGTCGGCATCCGGAACGGATCAAACGCATGGATATTCCGGCCCGTCGGCAGAATCTCCGGACTGCGGATCAGATCGCCACCCGGCACCGGGGCCATGTAATGCCCACCCAGCGCGCGCAGCAGGGCCGGGATTTCGTGGTTCTGTTGCAGCAGGTCATCGACCTTTTTCGCCGCCTCCGCGTCCAGATCCATCAGCGCGATGTAATCCGCCCGCGCCGCCGCCGACATCGGACGGCCCAGCACATGCAAGCCTTCCGGGATCAGGGCATCCTGCGTCTCCAGCAGCTTCAACCACAATTTTTCAGGTGGCAGCCCGCCCATATCCACCAGCTTTGCCTGCTCGCCGATCAGCAGTTCCAGTTCCGCCCGATCCACCGCATCCGGCAGCATATTGCGCCAGCGGGTCAGGCTGTCCTTCAGGTCCAGCAGACCCTTGTACAGGCCCGACGCAGCCAAAGGCGGTGTCATATGCGTGATGGTGATTGCATTGGTCCGGCGCTTGGCCAGCGTCGCCTCGGACGGGTTGTTGGAGGCATACAGGTAGATATTCGGCAATCCCCCGATCATCCGGTCCGGCCAGCAGGCCCCCGACGCCCCCGCCTGTTTGCCCGGCATGAATTCCAGCGTCCCGTGCATCCCGAAATGCAGCACCGCATCCGCCCCGAAATCTTCGCGGATCCAGCGGTAGAAAGTGGTGAAGGCATGCGTCGGCGCGAACCCGTGTTCAAAAAGCAGGCGCATCGGGTCGCCCTCATACCCGAACACCGGCTGAATGCCGACAAAAACGTTGCCATAGGTATGCCCCAACACGAACACGCCGCGTCCGTCGGACTGGATTTTCCCCGGTGCCGGGCCCCAGACCGCCTCAATCTCGGCCAGCCATGGGGTTTTCGCCACGATGTCATCAGCCAGCACATGGGCCGCGACGGACGCCACTTGCCCGTATTGGCTCGTCAGCACCTCTGCCCGCAGATCATCGACCGATCCGGGCGGGGTCACGTCATAGCCCTGTGCCTGCATTTCCAGCAGCGTGTTGTGCAGGCTTTCAAACACCGACAAATACGCCGCCGTGCCCACTGCCCCCGCATTCGGCGGGAACCCGTACAGGATCACTGCGACCTTGCGCTTTGCCACGTCCGACCGGCGCAGGCGCGCCAGACGGTCTGTCTTGTCCACCAAGGCCGCGATCCGTTCATGGCAAGGCGCCATCGTCTTTTCAACCGAATTTCCCGCACAGCGTTTCGCGCAGCCCGCGCAACCATTTGCATCGTGCCGCCCGGCAAACACCGTCGGGTTCGTCGCGCCGTCAATTTCCGGCAGGGCGATCAGCATGGTGGTTTCCACCGGGCCAAGGCCTCCTGCCGATTGCGCCCATTGCCCCAGCGTCTGGAATTCCAACGGATGCGCCGCGATGTAAGGCACGTCGAGGCCCTTCAGCACCTCAACCGCCGCGTCGCTGTCGTTATACGCAGGTCCACCGACAAGGCTGAACCCGGTCAACGACACCATCGCATCGATCTTGGCACCCTGTGGCCCCGTAAAGTAATTCGCAATCGCGGGCCGTGCATCCAGACCCCCCGCAAAGCCCGCCATCACGGCGATGCCTTTCGCCTCGAACGCCGCGATCACCGCGTCATAATGCGCCGTGTCGGATGCCAGCACATAAGACCGCAGCATCAGCAGACCCACCGTCGCATGCGCATTTGCAGGCCGGGGCAGGACGGCGGGATCGGTGGTGATCCGGCCCTTCAGCGCGGGGTGATACAGCCCGACATCCGGATATTCGATCGGGGCCTTCACCGCCGTCCCGCGCCAGTTGGTCTGGGCCGAATAGCGCGAGATCAACATGCGGATCATCTGCTCCACATTGTCGTCCGACCCGCCCAGCCAGTATTGCATGCACAGGAAATAGGCGCGCAAATCCTGCGCCTTGCCCGGCAGGAATTTCAGAATCTGCGGGATACGGCGCAGGATCTTCATCTGACTTTCGCCCGATGATTTCCGTTTCGTCTTTGGCTTCAGCTTTTTCAGAATCGCCATCAAACCCGTAGCAGGGCGCGACAGATCGACGTTCCCCATCTTCGTCAGGTTCACGATCTGCTCATCCGCGATCACGCCGATGAACGCATCCAGCGCATCGCGTCGCGCCATCAGGTCGGGCAGGATTGCGTTGATGTGCTCTTCGATGAACAACAGGTTACTGACCACCATATGCGCGCCCGCCACTGCCGCTTTCGCGGTGCGCAGCGCGCTCGGATTTTCCGCCCATTCGGCAGCGGCATGCACGGTGACCGAAAGGCCCGGAAAATCCCGTGCCAGACGCGGCGTGATCCGCGCGCAGGGCCCGGCAGAATGGTGATCGAGCGTGATGATCACGATGTTATAGGCCGCAGGCATGATGTTCAGGTCAGCGCGCATAATGGGCCTTTGCTTCATACAGGGTCTCGACGCTGATCTGCGTCACCCCTTTTTCCAGTGCGAATTTTTCGGTATTCCGCCGCGCCTTGCCCCGCACGAAAAACGGGATTTTCTTCAACTCGCGCTCCGCATCCGCCAGCCAGACCGCGACGCTGTCATCCGCCGGGTCTTCGACTTTCTTCTGTCCCGAAATATCCCCGCCGGAGGCATCCTCGCTCACCACCCGCGCCACCGCCTGACCGCCATGGTGGCTGGCCCCCGCCGCATCATGAAACTCGAAATCCTCGCGGAACATCGTCAGCAAGTGTTCCTCCAGACCCATCACCAGCGGATGAATCCAGGTGTCAAAAATCACATTCGCGCCTTCAAACCCCATCTGCGGGCTGTAGCGCGCGGGGAAGTCCTGCACATGAACGGGCGAGGAAATCACGGCGCAGGGAATCCCTAACCGTTTTGCGATATGCCGCTCCATCTGCGTGCCCAGGATCAGTTCCGGGGCCAGCCCCTCAATCGCGGCCTCAACCTCCAGATAATCATCCGTAATCAGCGCCTCCAGCCCATAGTCCTTGGCAAACGCCCGCAGGGGCCGCGCGAACTCGCGGTTATAGCACCCCATGCCCACCACTTCGAACCCGATCTCGTCCCGCGCGATCCGGGCGGCCGCCATCACATGCGTCGCATCGCCGAACAGATACACCCGCTTGCCCGTCAGATAGGTGCTGTCGACGGACGCAGACCACCACGGCTGGCGCAGGCGCGCCTCGTCCGGCTGATGCGCCACCCCAGCCAAAGCCTGCACTTCGGCAATGAAATCCCGCGTCGCATTCACGCCAATCGGCACCACTTTCGTCCAAGGCTGGCCAAACGTCTTTTCGCAATACCGCGCCGCCGATTCGCCAGTTTCGGGATACAGCAGCACGTTGAAATGCGCGGCCCCCATCCGGGCGATGTCCGAAGGCGCGGCCCCCAACGGTGCCGCCACATTCACCGAAATCCCGATTTCATCCAGCAATGCCGTGATTTCCTGCACGTCATCGCGGTGCCGGAACCCCAACGCCGTCGCCCCCAACAGATTGCACGAAACCTGTGCCGTGCGCTCCATCGGCTTGGCCAAGGCCCGCACGATCTGCAGGAACGTCTCATCCGCCCCGAAGTTTTCCTTGCGCTGATAGCTGGGCAGGTCCAGCGGGATCACCGGGATCGGCAGGCCCATCGATCCCGCCAACCCGCCCGGATTGTCCTGGATCAGTTCCGCAGTGCAGGACGCCCCCACGATCATCGCCTCCGGCTGGAACCGTGCGTAAGCATCACGGCAAGCCGTCTTGAACAGTCCCGCCGTATCCCCCCCCAGATCACGCGCCTGAAACGTGGTGTACGTCACCGGTGGCCGCTTGGACCGCCGTTCGATCATCGTGAACAAAAGGTCGGCATACGTGTCGCCCTGCGGCGCGTGCAGCACATAGTGCAGGCCCGTCATCCCCGTCGCTACACGCATCGCACCCACATGGGTCGGGCCTTCATATGTCCACAGCGTCAGCTTCATTCCGCTGCCTCCAGACGGTTCGGATGCTGGTGCAGCATCGCGCGGCGGCGCAGGGGGCGCGCGAACAGCGCGGCCAGATCGCCCGCCTGTTCATAGAAATGCACCGGTGTGAACACCAGCTCGATCGCCCATTTCGTCGTCAGCCCCTCGGCCTCCAGCGGGTTCGCAAGACCCAGACCGCAGATCGTCAGGTCCGCCCTGGCCGCGCGCGCGCGGTCAAGCTGCAGGTCCACGTCCTGCCCTTCCGAAAATACCGGCCCGGGCTCAATCAAATCCAGATCAGGCCCGCAAACCTCGCGGTGCAGGAACGGTGTGCCGATTTCCACCGCCGTCATCCCGCATTCGCGCGTCAGGAACCGCGCCAGCGGCACTTCCAACTGGCTGTCTGGAAAGAAAAAGACTGATTTGCCCCGCAGCGTTTCTGCCGCCGCCCCGATGGCCTTGCGCGCCCGGGCGCGCGGCGCAGCCGTCACCTGTTCAAACAGGTCCGACGACACACCAAATTCATCCGCAATCGCCCGCAACCAGGCCGTCGTGCCCTGATCCCCGAACGGAAAGGGGGCCGCGATGTGCCGCGCGCCACGCCGGATCAGCGCCGCGTGCGTATCCCCAAGAAAGGGCTGCACCAGCGCGAACACCGTATTGGCCCCGACCCCCGCTGCATTCCCTGCGGTCGTCGCCGGCAGAACGCGGATCGGGCCTATGCCAAGCGCACAAAGCAGCCCCAGCATCTGATCCTCGACCACATCCGGCAGCGCCCCAACCACCACCAGTTCCCGCGCCGTCGTCATTGGCAGCGATGGCACCAATGCCGCCAGACAGGCATCTTCGCCTTGCGTGAACGTCGTCTCGATCCCCGAACCCGAATAATTCCACGCCTGCACCCGGCCTGCGTGCTGTTCATTGATGCGTTCTGCCGCGCGGGCCAGATCCAGCTTGATCACTTCGGACGGGCATGACCCCACAAGGAAAAGCCGTTTGATATCCGGGCGGCGGGCCAGAAGGCGCGCCACTTCGCGGTCCAGTTCCGCATTGGCATCCGCCAGACCGGCCAGATCCTTTTCCTCCAGAATTGCCGTGCCGAAACGCGGTTCTGCAAAAATCATCACACCTGCCGCCGATTGCAGCAGATGCGCGCAGGTCCGGCTGCCGACCACCAGAAAGAACGCATCCTGCATCTTGCGGTGCAGCCAGATGATTCCCGTCAGCCCGCAGAACACCTCGCGCTGACCGCGTTCCTTCAACACCGGCACATCCCGGCAACCTGCGGACAGTGCGGTCATGCGGCCACCGCCTGTTCCGGGGTGGCATCGCCCGCCATGTCCAACCGCGCCATCCGCAGTTTCAACAGAAACTGCCCCGCATTGATGACATAGGTCGCATAGGCGGCCAGCGCCAAAAGCATCAGTCCGTCTGGTGTCAGCGACCCCGCAAACAGCGCGTAAACATACGCCATATGCAGCCCGATCACGGCAAAGCTGAACACGTCTTCCCAAAAGAACGCAGGCGCAAACAGGTATTGCCCGAACACCACCTTTTCCCAGATCGCACCCGTGACCATGATCGTGCAAAGAAAGAATGTCTTGAC
>JANMDH010000186.1:0-2842 GCA_031376195.1 Gemmobacter sp.
GCGATCACGACGCCTGGCAGATGCAGCCGCACCATATGGTCCACCTGCACTTTCGCCGCATGACCCACCCCGACCACTGTCTTTTTCACCGCATTCGGCGCGTATTCCCCCACCGTCAGCCCGAACTGCGCCGGCACCAGCCGCGCAATCCCCCGCGCCTGACCCAGTTTCAGTGTCGCCACCGCATCCTTGTTTACGAACGTATGTTCCACCGCCGCCGCATCCGGCACGTAAAGGCGCATCACGTCGGTCAGCTGCATGTGCAGCGACAGCAACCGCGCCGCAAGATCACCTTCCCCGTCCCCGGGTGCCGAATGACATATCCCGTTCGCAACGTGGCTCAGCCGCGACCCTGCCACGTCGATCACCCCCCAGCCAAGGTTCCGAAGACCCGGGTCGATCCCGATAACGCGCATCCCCGCCCCTTTTCTTGTTTTTTCATCGCTAGCACGAAAAGGGAACATCCGCCAATCGAAATCCCGCAAGCCCGGCCACCCGACCCCCCCAAAGCTGGAAAGCGACACGCGCCCCTGAAATTCCGACCATTCCTTGTTGTGAAACTGGAAAACATTGAAAAACATGACGTTTTTGTGGCAGCAGTCATGCAATCCGTGCAAGGCTGCCATGCTCCCACTTCGCTTGTGTTCCTTTTGCCGCCCAACTATTTGTCGGCCACGGGGTAAAAACGCCCCCGATCTAAGCAAAGTTGAAAAGGATGATCGTTATGGCCGCAATCGAAACGAGCCGCCCGGCACCGTTCGGTGCCATCACGACCTACCGCGCCATTCAAGGCGTCAGCACTGTTTTCGGCGCAGTTTCCGCCTGGAACGATGCCCGTGTCACCCGCGCTGCACTTGGCAAATTGTCCGACCGTGAATTGGACGACATCGGCCTGTGCCGCGGCGATATCGAACTGATCAGCGCCCCGCGCGCCTGATCCTTGAACGGCACGACCCGCGCATTGCGGGCGGTCGCGTGGCAACAAGCCGCATCCCACCGGGTGCGGCTTTCGCTTTTCCGGGCGGGGGTGGCCGTATCCCGTTGCAGCCTGCCGTCCGGGCCTTCGATCACTATCGGCATGTCCCTGACTTTGATCCGCAATCAGCCGCTTTACAGCGGTATCCGAAGGGTGCCACGACTTTGATCCTGATGACCCATGATCCAAAACCCGGTCGTGGCCCCGGTCGTGGCATGGCGCGGCCACGCACGGGCCCTGCCGCGTCCTGAACCGCCTGTGCTACCAGAACTTCTTGATCTGCGCCGACAGGGCCAGCGTCACCGGATCGGCCTTCATCAGAAAGGCCCCGATCTGGTCAATCGTCTGACCCGCCTGCAGTTGCGCCACGCGTTCATCGTAAACCTGTTCGCCAATCCGCGCATGCAGAAAACCCTTCAGGGCAAAGCCGCAGACGAGGATCACCAGCAGGGGTGCCAAAACCGGAATCTGGCGGGACGCTCTGCGTTTGCTGGATGATCGGCCCAAAGTGCCCGCCGCCTCCATCCCGTAGCCTTTTGAATGGTCGCGCTCGATTTTTGCCACGCGATCATAGAACTCGTCCAAATTCGGGTCTTTCATCGCCGCACTCCTGATTGCCCGGGTTAAACGGGGTCAAACGTATGGCTGAAATATGGCTCCAATGTGGCGCGCAGGTTAACCGCAGCGCAGCACAAGCGCCGACCATTCCCCCAGATCCTCACGGTCTGTCAGGGTGAAGCCCGCGTCCTGATAGGCGGCAATGATGCTGTCCGCCTGCACGACCAGAAGACCCGACAGAATCGCCAATCCGCCCGGCGCGATGTGGGCGGCCATGTCCGGGGCTAGTTCGATCAGGGGGCCTTTCAGGATATTGGCAAAGACCAGATCAAACGGGGCCGCCGCGCGGATGCGGGGGTGGTCAAAGCCCGCCGCCTCGATACAGTCGAGCCGTCCCTCCAGCCCGTTAATCGCCACATTGGCGCGGGCCACATCGACGGCCACCTGATCAATATCGCTGGCCAGGATCGCCGCGTCGGGCAGGGTCGCGGCTGCCGCAAGCGCCAGAACGGCGGTGCCGCAGCCGATGTCCGCAACATTTCGCGCGCGCAACCCCTGATCCAGCAGGCGATCAAAGGCGCGCAGACAGCCCAGCGTCGTGCCGTGGTGCCCGGTGCCAAACGCCACCGTCGCCTCGATCTGCAACGCCACGCGGCCCGGCGGCACCTTGTCGGCATCATGGCTGCCGTACACGAAAAAACGCCCCGCCTCCACCGGCGACAACTCGCGCCGCACTTTGGCCACCCAGTCGATTTCAGGAAGTTCGGACAGCGCGAAAGGCTTGGCTCCAAAGGCCATGGCCAGCACGTCAAGGACGGTGTCATCCGGGCTTTCGGTGAAATAGGCACCCACCTCCCACAGGCCGGACCCATCCTCGATCTCGAAAACACCCACCCCCATCGGCGCAGGCATCATCTTTTCAACCGCCCCTGCCAGCAGGTTGGCCAGATCTTCGCCGGGAATGGTCGTCAGGGCGGTAAAGGTGGTCATGGGCTGATCCTGTGCAGTGTCGCGCCGCGATATGCGGCATGGATCGGGGGGTCAAGTCAAAGTCCGCGCCCCGTCTGTGCCCCGTCTGAACAAGCCAGGCCCCGCCCGCCCGAAAACGTCCCGGTTTGCGAAGCACCTGTTTTGCGTTAGTTTGCCGCCCCATGCCGCACAAAGATGCGGGCCACCGAACCTTAAGGGACACCCTATGACATCAGCGACCACACCTGGCCCTGCGCCACTGACCAAACCTCTGCTGGCCTTTTGCGGCCTGCTGATCGTCGGGCAGATCGTCTTGGGTGTACTTGGCAACTATGTGGA
>JANMDH010000192.1:0-5523 GCA_031376195.1 Gemmobacter sp.
GAAGACCCGCGCGATCCGGTGGTCCGCTGGTCAGTGAACGCGCTGCAGGGATTTTCGGTTGAAACCCAGCATTTCTTTGCGCTCTATCTGTGCTTTCACGGATTGCTGAAACTGACGCTCGTGATCCTTCTGGCCCGGCGCGTCCGTTGGGCCTATCCGGCGGGCATGGTCATGCTGGCGGGATTCATCGTCTGGCAGATGAACCAGTGGGTCCACAGCCCGGACCTGTTCCTCATCCTCGTCTCTGGCCTCGACAGCCTGATGATCGCGCTGATCTGGCGCGAATGGCGGGCGATGCCCCGCCCGTGAATGCGCCCTTGCCATCGGCGGCCCGGCTGTCAGATGTATGTACGGAAAAAATACGCTTGTAATACGGATGCAATACGCATCGCATACACCGGATTTCACAGTTGGTCCCCATGATACTGCCCCTGAACCCCGCAATGGCCACCACCGAACCACCCCCGGTGATGGAGGCGCGCCGCTGGATCACCGGGCGCATCTTCCCCGACGACCGCCCCCTGATCAACGTCAGTCAGGCCGCCCCTGTTGACAGCCCCCCCCTCGCCCTGCGCCACGCGATTGCCGATGCCGCGCTGTACGATCCGGCGGCGCATCTGTATGGTCCAGTGCTGGGAATGCCCGAACTGCGGGCCGAAATCGCGATGCAGTTCGGGGCGGCTTACGGCGGGCAGATCGCACCAGATCAGGTCGCCATCACCCAAGGCTGCAATCAGGCCTTCACCGCCGTTCTTGCCACCCTCGCCGGTGCCGGGGATGAGGTGATCCTGCCAACCCCATGGTATTTCAACCATAAAATGTGGCTCGATATGACCGGTGTCACCGCCGTGGCCTTGGCAACCGGCCCCGGCTTGATCCCTGACGCGGCGGATGCCGCCCGCCTCATCACCCCCAGAACCCGCGCCATTGTGCTGGTCAGTCCGAACAATCCCGGCGGCGTCGAATACCCGGCCGCCACCCTGACGGCTTTCCGCGATCTCGCCCGGGCGCACCGGGTTGCCCTGATCGTCGATGAAACCTACCGCGACTTCGACAGCCGCCAAGGCGCACCCCACACGTTGTTCGCCGATCCCGACTGGTCCGATACCTTTATCCAGCTCTATTCGTTTTCAAAGGCTTACCGCCTGACAGGCCACCGCGTCGGCGCGATTGTCGCCAGCCTCGGACGCCTGGCCGAGGTTGAAAAGTTCCTTGATACAGTCGCCATCTGCCCCGGCCAGCTGGGCCAGATCGCCGCCCTCTGGGGCATGCGGAACCTGTCGCAATGGGTGGCGGGGGAACGCGATGAAATCCTTGACCGCAAGGCCGCGATGATCAGCGGTTTCAAAGGCTTGCCCGATTGGCACCTGCTGGGTTGCGGGGCGTATTTCGCCTATGTCGAACACCCCTATGCCATGCCATCGGATCAGCTTGCCAAGGCCCTTGTCGAACACGCCTCGATCCTGATGCTGCCCGGCACGATGTTTCAACCCGCCAGCCACCCGGAAGGCGCGCGCCAGTTGCGGATCGCCTTTGCCAATATCGACGCAAACGGCATCGCCGATTTGTTCCGCAGGCTTTCCAAGCTGCAACTTTAACCCGCCAACCCACACCCTTGCCCGCAGGTCTGCGACCCACTAGACAGAGGCGGAATTACCAATGCGGAGTGTCTGACCATGGCCACCAAAGCCCCGACCGAAGACGGCAAGCGCAAACGCAAAGGTGCGAATGTCGTGGTCTGGGTGCTGATGGGCATGGTGATTGTGGGTGTCAGCGGCTTTGGCGTCAGTAACTTTGGCGGGGGGGTCACCTCCATCGGAACAGTCGGGGGCCGCGACATCAGCACCACCGAATACGCCCGCGCCCTGCAGCAGGAAACCGCCGCACTTAACGCACAGGTGGGCCAGACCATCCCGTTCACCCAGGCGCAAGCCTTCGGTCTGGACGCACGCGTGCGCCAGCAGTTGGTGGTCAAAACCGCCCTTGATGTCGAAACCGAACGGCTCGGCCTGTCGGTCGGCGACGCCCGCGTCGCGCAGGAACTGACCGCAATGGACGCTTTCAAGGGCATTACCGGCCAGTTTGACCGCGAAACCTATCGCTTTGCGCTGGAAAACAGCAATCTTTCCGAACCGGAATTTGAAACAGGCCTGCGCGACGATCTGTCCCGCACCATTCTACAGGGTGCCGTTGTCGGCGGCTTTGCCGCACCCGCACCCCTGACCGACACGCTTTACGCTTATGTCGCCGAACGCCGCGGCCTGACCCTGCTGCGCCTGACCGAGGCGGATCTATCCGCCCCCCCCGCCGACCCGACAGAGGCCGAATTGAAAGCGCACTACGACGCGAACATCGCAGAGTTCACGAAACCCGAGGCAAAGCGCATCACCTATGCCGCCCTTCTGCCCGAAGGTCTGGCCGAAACCATGATCGTGGACGAGGCAGAACTGCGCAAGATCTATGACGACCGCATCGACGATTACGTCCAGCCCGAACGCCGCCTTGTCGAACGCCTCGTCTATCCTGATCAGGCCGCTGCCGATGCGGCCAAGGCCCGCCTCGATGCGGGCGAAACGTTTGAGACGCTGGTTGCCGACCGTGGTCTGACGCTGGACGATATTGATCTGGGCGATCTGTCGAAACCCGAACTCGGGGCGGCGGGGGATGCCGTTTTTACCCTGTCCGAACCGGGCGTCGTCGGCCCCTTTGCGTCAGACCTCGGGCCCGCCCTGTTCCGCATGAACGCAATCCTGTCGGCGCAGGAAGTCACCTTTGAAGAGGCGCGTGTCGATCTGCGGATCGAGGCCCAGCAGGAGGCGGCCCGCCGGTCCATCGCCGACCGTGTCGAAGAAATCGACGATCAACTGGCCAGCGGGGCCACGCTGGAAGATCTGGCATCAGAGGCAGGGATGTCTCTGGGCACCCTTGATTTCAATGATCAAAGCTATGACATCATGGCGCAATATCCTGCCTTCCGGACTGTGGCCGCCGTCATCGCCGAAGGTGATTTTCCCGAAGCGGTGATGCTCGATGATGGTGGTCTTGTGGCCCTGCGGCTCGACGCCATCGTGCCCGCCGCCCCCATCCCGTTTGCCGAAGCATTGCCCGCAGTGACCGAAAGCTGGCGCGCCGCCGCCCTGACCAAAGCGCTTGGCGCGCGCGCGGCCGAGATCAAGACGGCGGTCGAAGGCGGCGCTGCCCTTGGCAGTTTTGGCATCCTGTCGGTAAGCCCGGAAGTTTCGCGCAGCAGCGTGATCGAAGGGGCACCCGAGGGATTCACGGATAGCATCTTCAAAATGGCCGAAGGTGATCTGCAAGTGGTCGAAGGGCCGGGATTTACCGGGCTTGTTCAACTTAACAGCATCCGCCCCGCCAGTGCCGAGGGCGAGGATGCAGCGGCCCTGAAAGGCGCGATTGCCGCTCAGGGCGAACAGGCGCTGGCGCAGGATGCTTTTGCCCTGTTCAGCGGCGCGATTGCCGCCGAGGCGGGCATGACAATGAACGAAGCGGCAATCAATGCCGTTCACGCCCAGTTTCCGTGACCGCCTGCAATGACCCTGACCCCGGATTTTGACACCTTTGAACGCGGCTGGAACGCGGGGCAGAACCAGCTGATCTATGCCCGCCTAGCCGCCGATCTGGACACGCCTGTCAGCCTGATGCTGAAACTGGGCGAGGCGCGGACCGACACATTCATGCTTGAATCCGTAACAGGGGGCGAGGTGCGGGGGCGTTATTCGGTGGTGGGCATGAAGCCCGACCTGATCTGGCGCTGCCGGGGTGAGACGTCTGAAATCAACCGCGAGGCGCGGTTTGACCCTGCGGCTTTCAAACCGCTGGTGGGGCCACCTCTCGACACGCTGCGCGCCCTGATCACC
Source organism: Gemmobacter sp. (assembly GCA_031376195.1). Taxonomy (GTDB): domain Bacteria; phylum Pseudomonadota; class Alphaproteobacteria; order Rhodobacterales; family Rhodobacteraceae; genus JANPIX01. Next base: position 3,879 of record JANMDH010000192.1, read on the forward strand.
GAGTCGCGCATCGACATGCCGGACGACCTGCCCGCCATTGCGGCGGGGCTGTTCGGTTACCTTGGCTATGACATGATCCGGCTGGTCGAACACCTGCCGGACGTGAACCCCGACCCGCTGGGTCTGCCCGATGCGGTGCTGATGCGCCCGTCCGTGGTGGCGGTACTGGACGGGGTGAAGGGCGAGGTGACCGTGGTCGCCCCGGCCTTTGTCGCCGCAAACCTGTCGGCACGCGCCGCCTATGCGCAGGCGGCGGAACGGGTGATGGATGCGCTGCGCGATCTGGACCGCGCCCCGGCAGCCGCCAACCGCGATCTGGGCGAGGTGTCGCCGGTGGGGGCACCTGTGTCGAATTTCACGCCCGACGGATACCGCGCGGCCGTGGAAAAGGCGAAAGACTACATCCGCGCGGGCGACATCTTTCAGGTCGTGCCCAGCCAACGCTGGGCGCAGCGCTTTCCCCTGCCGCCGTTTGCGCTGTATCGCAGCCTGCGGCGTACGAACCCGTCGCCCTTCATGTTCTTTTTCAACTTCGGCGGCTTTCAGGTGATCGGGGCAAGCCCGGAAATCCTTGTGCGCCTGCGCGACGGCGAGGTCACGATCCGGCCCATCGCGGGCACCCGCAAACGGGGGGCAACGCCGGAAGAGGATCGCGCACTTGAGGCGGATCTGCTGGCCGATCAGAAGGAACTGGCCGAACACCTGATGCTGCTGGATCTGGGGCGAAACGATCTGGGGCGGGTGGCGAAAGTCGGGACGGTGCGTCCGACCGAAAAATTCATCATCGAACGCTACAGCCACGTCATGCATATCGTCTCGAACGTGGTGGGGCAGATTGCCGACGGCGAAGATGCGCTGTCGGCCCTACTCGCCGGTTTGCCCGCAGGCACGGTTTCGGGTGCGCCAAAGGTGCGGGCGATGCAGATCATAGATGAACTGGACCCGGAAAAGCGCGGGGTTTACGGCGGGGGCGTTGGCTATTTCGCGGCGAACGGCGAGATGGATTTCTGCATCGCACTGCGCACGGCAGTGCTGCAGGACGAGATACTTTATATCCAGGCCGGCGGGGGCGTGGTCTTCGACAGCGACCCCGAGGCGGAATATCAGGAAACCGTCAGCAAATCCAACGCCCTGCGCCGCGCGGCGGAAGACGCTGGGCTGTTCGCGCGGCGCGGAAACGGGTGACGTCGGCAAGACAAAATCCTTGAAGAAATGATTTTGAAACAAGGGGGCTGCCTGCCCCCTCGTCACTTTGCGCCTAACCCCCCGGGGATATTTGTCCCAATGTGAATGTGCAAAGGGCTGTGCCTTACTGCGGTATGGTCAACGCCGCCGTCACCGGGGCAATCGCGACATCAGCGCCGCGCCCTTCCAGAACCCAGACCATCAGGGCGGCCAGCGTTTCCGGCCCGGCATCGGCCACCACGATCACGCGACCGTCCTGGCCAGCCTTGAAGGCGGCCTTGTCCAGACTGCGCCGAATCCCTGCCATGTCGGTGCCCGCACCATCCATCCGCCGAAACACCATGCCGGATGCCACCCCTTCGCGCCGTGCCACCTGATCACCGGCATTCAGGCCCTGATCCCAAGTTATTACGGCCCGACCCTGATCCTTGATGGCGGGCACGACGAGCGTCGCCAAGGG
>JANMDH010000196.1:0-2034 GCA_031376195.1 Gemmobacter sp.
GGGGATGCGGTAGACGGGGATTACGGGGTGGGGGGTTTCGGGGGTCTTCAGGAGCTGCCGAACCTGAACAAGCCCGTGATCGCGGCGGTGAATGGCATCTGCTGTGGCGGGGGGCTGGAACTGGCGCTGTCGTGCGATCTGATATTGGCGTCGGACAATGCGACCTTTGCTTTGCCGGAAATCCGGTCGGGGACTGTGGCGGATGCGGCGTCGATCAAACTGCCGAAGCGGATCCCTTATCACGTCGCGATGGACCTTTTGCTGACGGGCCGCTGGTTCGACGCGGAGGAGGCGCTGCGCTGGGGGATCCTGAAAGAGATCACGACGCCGGGCGATCTGCTGCCCAAAGCGTGGGCACTGGCGCGGCTGTTGGAGAGCGGGCCGCCGCTGGTTTATGCCGCGATCAAGGAAGTGGTGCGGGAGGCGGAGGGGATGCGGTTTCAGGACGCGCTTAACCGGGTGACAAAGCGGCAGCTGGCGACGGTGGACCGGCTGTACGGGAGTGCGGATCAGCAGGAAGGGGCGCGGGCCTTCGCGGAGAAGCGGGAGCCGGTGTGGCGGGGGGAGTGAGGGGCTTGCACGCGTGCAAGGTTGGTAAATTGTTAAAACGGTTGGGGTTTTCGGAATAGTGTTTTTGTGGTGGAACGGGGTTGCGCGGTGGGGCGGGATTGAGGCCGATGTTTTGTGGAGGGGTGGCGTCGGGCTGTTGGGTGAAGGATGGTCGTTTGACGGATGGGCGGAGCGTGCTCCGTCTCCCCCCTTCTGGGAGCGGGTTGGGGTGAGGGGTTCGAGGCGAAGGCTGTGACACTCCGTTCGCGGTAAAGGGTGGTGCGTGCGAGCATGCAACCGACGGCTTGCTGTGACGCGGTGGGTTGTGACGCGGGAGTGTGGGGCAGGGCGGGCGTCAGGCTGCTGTTTTGTGGAGGGGTGGGGGTGAAGCCCGCGCTGCGATGGCAGTGACTGGGGTTTGTTGTCGGGATGGCCCAACGCGAATTCCTGAACGAAAGATCTCAGTATGCAGGAAGGCGATCTGTTGCAGGGGGGGCGCGGGTGGTTCACCGAGAAGCGGGGGCACCTCGGTCATCTTGGCGCGGCAGCCGCTGGTGCGGAAGGCGGCGACGGGATCGACCGCGTCGCCTGAAGCCCGCACTACTTATACTAAAGAAAGAAATCCCCGGCTGTCAGACCGATGACCCCTTGGACGAGGAAGTTCATCTCGCTTCGCCCGTCGCCGTCGATGTCAACGCGGACGAGGGTGTTCCCCCCGCTTTCCACCAGACGCACCTCGCCCGAGGGAGCCGTGAAGTTGCCCGTGCCGCGAAAGAGGAAGGCCTGGTTCCCGGCCTTGTTCGGATTGGCGTCGATGGCGCGAAGGTCGATCTTGTCGTCAGTGGTCAGGCCGCCCTGATCGAAGTAGCGGATTTCGTCGATGGTGCCCGCAATAGTTCCGGTGCTGCTGTCTGAAAGCCGGTTGAAGATGATGATATCGCGGGCTGCGGTCAGTTCGAGCAAGACAATCGTATCCGCCCCCCGACCGCCTGCAAGCCTGTCAGAATCTTGGTCAGCATTCAGATAATCCGCCCCCGCGCCGCCCATCAGAAAATCATTGCCAACACCGCCGAAAAGCGAGTCCCCCGCATTGCCGCCCTTGAGCCTGTCGTTGCCTTCGAAACCTTCAAGATAGTCAATACCGGCACCACCCGTCAGCGTGTCATTCCCCTGCGCACCTGAAAGATCGTCTGCACCACTACCGCCAAATATGACGTCGTTTCCGATCTGGCCCAGAAGTGTGTCTGCGCCCCTGTCGCCGAGCAGTCTGTCATGGCCGTCACCACCGTCCAGAAAGTCTGCCCCGGTGCCACCCAGTAGCTTGTCTTTGCCTGCGTTGCCCAGAAGTTCATCTATGCCTGCCCGACCGATCAGAAGGTCGTTTCCCGAGTTTCCGTATAACTTATTGGCCTCGCTGGTGCCGTACATCTGGTCCGCGCCGTTGCTGCCAAAACTGTTGTCGAACCCTGAAATCCGGTCGTTGCC
>JANMDH010000208.1:0-1509 GCA_031376195.1 Gemmobacter sp.
CGCATCCTGCTAGACGACTGGGACACCCGGCCAAAGCCATAAGACCCGCCATGTTCGGTCAACGCATCAAGCCATTCTTGTCAGGCCATATGCCTACCGTCCCCGACTGCAGCAATCACAGCCCGTTCGCCAAAAATGCCCCCACCCTCACAGCATCCCCGGCACCACCTGATCCGGCGGCCTGTGCCCGTCCGCAAAGGTCTTGATGTTGATGATCACCTTCTCGCCCATCTCCACCCGCCCCTCCAGCGTCGCACTGCCCATGTGCGGCAACAGCACCACGTTCGGCACTTCACGCAGGCGCGGGTTCAGTTCCGTCCCCCGCTCATATACATCCAGCCCCGCCCCTGCCAATTCCCCCGCCCGCAGCCCCCGCGTCAGCGCGTTTTCGTCCACCACCTCGCCCCGCGATGTGTTCACGATCACTGCCGTCGGTTTCATCAGCTTCAACCGCCGCGCGTTCATCAAATGAAAGGTCGATGGCGTATGCGGACAGTTCACCGACAGGATGTCAACCCGCGCCACCATCTGATCCAGCGACTCCCAGTATGTCGCCTCCAGTTCCGCCTCCAGTTCCGGCCGCAATCGTTTGCGGTTGTGGTAGTGCACCTGCATCCCGAAGGCTCGCGCCCGCCGCGCCACCGCCTGCCCGATCCGCCCCATCCCCAGTATCCCCAGCCGCCGCCCCGCCAGCCGCCCCCCCAGCAAGGCCATCGGCGACCAGCCCTGCCACACCCCCGCCTGCATCAGGGCCAGCCCTTCCGGTATCCGCCGCGTCACCGCCAGAATCAGCGCCATCGTCATGTCCGCCGTGTCATCCGTCGTCACCCCCGGCGTGTTCGACACCAGAATTCCCCGCTGCCGTGCCGTCGCCACATCGATGTGATCCACCCCCGCCCCGTAATTCGCGATCAGCTTCAGCCTTTCCCCCGCCTGCCCCAGAAGTCCCGCATCGATCGTGTCCGTGATCGTCGGCACCAAAACATCCGCCCGCCGCATCGCCGCCGCCAACTCCTCCCGCGTCATCGGCGTGTCGGGATCGCGCAGTTCCACGTCGAACAATTCGGTCAGGCGCGTCTCCACCGCTTCGGGCAGGCGTCGCGTGACTACAACACTCAGACGTTGATGCGGCATGGCGGGTTATCCTGCACTTTCCAAGGGCTGTCACTGATGCCAAGGTGAAACCAAGCGAGGCGCGATTACAAGCCCCGCATAGGGCCCCGCATCAGGCAAAGCAGGCCGATGCACAAGATCAGGCGAAGGCAGGACAGAATGAGCATTCGGTTTTGGGGGGCAATATTGATTGCCGGGATGGTCGCAGGCGCGGTCGTCGCACAAACCACCGAAGCGGACCCGGTGACAGTTGCAGCAGCGGCCCCGACGCAAACCCCCGATCCGGGCAAGGGCGCGGTCACGAACCTGCCGATCCCCCGCTATGTCTCGCTCAAGTCGATTGAAGGCAACGCCCGGCGCGGCCCCGGTCTGACGCACCGCATCGATTGGGTCTTC
>JANMDH010000233.1:0-3660 GCA_031376195.1 Gemmobacter sp.
GTTTTCGCTGCTGCGGCTGGCGCAGGTGCACGGGGCCGAAGCGACGCTGGGGGCGTTCCAGTCGGCAGTGGAGCCGCCGACGATGATCCGGAACTGAAACGCGGGTCCGAAGAGAAAAGTTTTCTGAAAACTTTTCGCAAATTCCTTTTGAAGGAATTCTTTCAGCAGACGGGTTTCACGGCTTCGTTGTTGCAGAAGATGACAAACTGCCCGGCGTTTTCCACGGCATGATAGCCGCGTCGTCGCAATTCCGCCTCGAACGCGCGGCGGCCCATGATGCGTTCGACATCGCGGACCTGACGGCGCACAATGCCGCCTTCGCGGGCGGCGCGGGCACTGAACATCTGCAAAAGCCAGACGTCGGGCGGCAGCAGGGAAATCAGCTCAGGCATCGGCACCTCCTTTGGTGCAGCATGCCGGATCAGGGTAAAGGAACCCTTACTCCCCCTGATCTGCCAACCATGCCATCAGTGCGGGGCGCACGGATTCGGCCCCGGCGTCGCGGGCGGCCAGAAGGACGGCGCGTACGTCGTTCAGATTGACGCGGCGCAGCAGCGCCTTGACCGGGCCGACGGAGGCGGGGCGCATCGACAGGGTGCGGATGCCGAGGGCGGCAAAGGCCAGCGCCTCGATCGGTTTGCCCGCATCCTCGCCGCAGAACGACAGGGGGGTGCCGGTTTCTGCGCAGCGTTTGACGATCTTGCCGAGGAAGGTCAGGAAACTGACGTTCAGCACATCGTAACGGCGGCGCACGCGTTCGTTTTCACGGTCGGCGGCAAAGAAGAACTGTTTCAGATCATTGCCGCCGATGGAGACGAAATCCACACTCTCAAAAAACGTGCGGGGGGCAAAGGCGAGGCTGGGGGTTTCCAGCATCGCGCCAACCTCGATATTGTCCGGCACCACATGGCCTAGGCGGCGTTCGCGGGCGATTTCATGATCGACCTGCGCGCGGGCGGCCTGAAATTCCCCAAGTTCGGAAATGAAGGGAAACATGATCGTCAACGGGCGGCCGTGCGCCGCGCGGATCAGGGCCTGCACCTGCATGCGCAGGATGCCGGGCTTGTCCAGGCCCACGCGGATCGCGCGCCAGCCCATGGCAGGGTTTGGTTCATCCTGCGGCTTCATATAGGGCAGAACCTTATCGGAGCCGATGTCGAGGGTGCGGAAGGCAACCCGCTTGCCATGGGCCGCATCCATCACGCGGGCGTAAAGCTGGGCCAGTTCATCCCGTTTTGGCATGCTGGAGCGGACGAGGAATTGCAGTTCGGTGCGAAACAGGCCCACGCCTTCGGCACCGGAGCCATCGAGACTGGGCAGATCGGCCATCAGGCCTGCGTTCATCAACAGGGTGGTGACGGTGCCGCAGGTGGATTGGGCAGGCAGATCGCGCAGGCCGGCAAAGCGTTCCTGCGCCTTGGCCTGCATCGCGATTTTCTCGCGGAAGGCGCGGGCGACGGTTTCTTCGGGGCGCAGATGGACGATGCCCTGATCGCCGTCGACCAGTACATGATCGCCGTTCAGCGCCTCGGACGTGATGCGGCCGGCATGGATCACCAGGGGAATTGCCAGCGCACGGGCGACAATGGCGGCATGGCTGCCGACGGAGCCTTCTTCAAGGATGACCCCGCGCAGTTTGCGCCCGTATTCCAAAAGTTCGGCAGGCCCGATATTGCGGGCGACGAGCACGGGATTTTCAGGCATCGCGGCCCCGGTATCGCGGCCCTGCCCGGTCAGGATGCGCAGCAGGCGATTGGACAGATCATCCAGATCATGCAGGCGTTCACGCAAATAGGTGTCAGCCACCTGTTCCAATCGGGCGCGGGCGGAGGATTGTTCTTTCTGCACGGCCGCCTCGGCGGACAGGCCGGACTGGATATCATCCTCCATCCGGCGCAGCCAGCCGCGCGAATGGGCAAACATGCGGTAGGCTTCCAGAACCTGTTTCTGATCTTTGTCGAGACTGTCGGCGGCCAGCAGATCATCCACCGACACGCGCAGTTGCGAGACGGCATCGCGGATGCGTTCGATTTCCGTCAGCGGGTCATCGGCCACGGGGTTCGTGACCACCACCCGCGCCTCGTGCAGCCAGACATGGCCTTCGGCAGCGCCTTCCTGCCCGGTGCCGCCGCGGATCATCACCGGCTGGCGGTGCATTGCGGCCATGCCGTCGCCTTCGGTGCTGAAGGCGCCGAGTTCAGTCATTTCGGCCAGCACCATGGCCACGACTTCGAGGGCGTAAACCTCATCCTCGGAATACTGGCGGGCATCTTTGGACTGGACCACGAGCACGCCCATTTTTTCGCCCACCCGCTGCACGGGGACGCCGAGAAAGCTGGAGAAAATCTCTTCCCCGGTTTCGGGCATGAACCGAAAACCCTTTTCGGCGGGGGCGTTGCCGGTGTTGACGGGTGTTGCGGTGCGGGCGACGCGACCGACCAGACCTTCGCCCAGCCGCATCCGGGTCTTGTGCACGGCAGAGGTTTTCAGGCCCTGGGTGGCGCAGAGTTCAAGGGTATCGGCATCGCGGAACAGATAGATCGAGCAAACCTCGGTGCCCATGCTATCGGCGATCAGGTGGGTGATGCGGTCAAGACGGTCCTGCCCGGCACCGGGCAAAGCCAGGCTGTCGCGCAAACGGCGCAGCAGTTTGCGGCTTTCGCTTTCGGTGCGTTCGGCCATGCCAAGTCCATATTGTTCCCAATAGGGCAAGCTATAAGCGAGTTGGCCAGCAAAGGGGAGGGCCGTTTTACGTGGCTGTGACCGCCTGACCGCACCAGAAGCCTGCCTCGGTTTTGCACGTGATGAGGCGTCGGGGACCGCATGGCCGCTTGAACAGTCAATGGACGCGATGACCGTTGGGAGCCCATAGCCGACATTCGACCACACAGGTTAGATGCTTTCCCTATTCACTGGGAACATGACGCTGGGGATCGAGTGCGAAGGATTTCAGGCGCGGCACACCAGTAAACGGGTCAACGTGCGTCCTTACGAGTATTTGTGCGTCACGATCATACTCAATATTGGCTGGCAGCATCGCCGCAGCCACAGGCGGGCGTGATATCGCAATCGTTTGGTAGTTCTTCTTCACCCACCCAGCGACAACTTTTGCAAGTGGCCAATGGTCTCGTCCCGAGCCGTCGTTTCGATGAAGGCTTTCATCGTCAAAGCCTAGGACATTCAAACAGAAACGGACATATGCCGCTCCCTTATAATTTGGAAAGGCATCCATACGAACGATCTCGTTCCAGATCATCCGACGAAGCTTTCGGCGCACCATTTTCATTATCTTCGTATCTTTGACCTCACTCATCCAAATGGGGGACCAAACTGTGTTGTGTTGAACGTCCCACATTCGGAACTCTTTCGTGTTGACCTGCGCTGCCTTGAAAATCGTTTCGAAGAGGAGCGCCGCAAGCCCTGAAGACAGGTCGCGCCCGTACCTGAACTTGTCTCTCCTATCGAAGCCAACCCACCCGTCACTACCGTCGAATGCTTTAACAAGGTCCTCTATAAATTCATTGGCCTCCCTAGCATGCCAAGTTGGGTTATATGGACTGAATGTATCCTCATATTTCTTCAGGTCGGCTAGTTGTTCATACGCTTTCTCTGCGGTTTGAAGTATGTGGTAGATACCTCGGGTGTCTCAATTCGCCTGCC
>JANMDH010000423.1:0-1539 GCA_031376195.1 Gemmobacter sp.
GCTTTTCGCATCCCGCGAGCCGTCCTTACCTTCGCCAGAACCTGTCATTTCGCGCCATCGTAACCGGTGCCAAGAAGAGTCGCGTCCAGCCCCTTGAGATCAACTTCGTCTGGTGCTGACCTGCATGACGAAAGGGGTGTCGATGACCGCAGGCAAGATCCTCTGGGGCCAGATCGCCCTCGTCTTCCTCATTCTGCTTGTTGGGGTCTGGGGCGCGACGCAGTGGACGGCAGCTGAGCTGGGATATCAGGCGCAGCTCGGCGCGCCGTGGTTCATAGTCCTGGAGGTGCCGATCTACTACCCGCCAGCCTTTTTCGGTTGGTGGTTCTTTTACGATGCCTACGCTCCGCAGATCTTTATACAAGGCGCTTACATCGCCGCCTCTGGCGGGTTCGTCGCGGTTGTCGTCGCAATTGGCATGTCGGTTTGGCGCGCGCGGGAGGCCAAGTCAGCTCAGACCTACGGAACGGCGCGTTGGGCGACGGTTGCTGAAGCCAAGTCCGCGCGCCTGCTCGGTGCCGAGGGCGTAGTTTAAGGGCGGCTTGGCCGACAGTATCTGCGCCACGATGGTACGGAACACGTGTTGTGTTTTGCCCCGACCCGGTCCGGCAAGGGTGTCGGGCTGGTTTTGCCGACACTTCTGACCTGGCCGGGGTCGGTGACGTTGCCCCCTGGATTTAATTCAGGTTGAGATAGGCTCTGGCCCAACCGAAAGGACCAGAGATGAAGCAATCCCGATTCACTGAAGAGCAGATCATTGGCATTTTGAAGGAGCATGAGACCGGCATTTCCGTTGCCGATCTGTGCCGCAAGCATGGTGTCAGCGATGCGACCGTTTACAAATGGAAGGCCAAATTTGGCGGCATGGACGTCAGCGAGGCCAAGCGACTGAAGGCGCTGGAGGACGAGAATGCCAAGCTGAAGCGGCTGCTGGCGGACACGATGCTGGACAATGTCGCCTTGAAAGACCTGCTTGGAAAAAAGTGGTGACGCCCGTCGCAGAGCGGGAAGCGGTAGCACATCTTATGGCTGACCATGGGATGAGCGAGCGGCGGGCGTGCCGGGTGCTGGGGTGTTGCCGAATGACGGCGCGGTATCAGACTGTGCGGGTTGACGATGTGGTGCTGCGCGAAGGGATGAAGGCAATGGCCGACAAGCGGCGACGCTTCGGCTATCGTCGCCTGCATGTTTTGTTGCGGCGGGAAGGCCATGAGGTCAATCACAAACGTCTGTTCCGCATCTATCGCGAGGAAAAGCTGCATGTGCGGCGCCGGGGTGGCCGGAAACGGGCGATCGGAACAAGGGCGCCAATGCTGGTGCCGATGGGCCCAAATCAGCAGTGGTCGCTCGATCCTCGCCATGGTCACTCGGACCAGTGGCGTTCCTATGGCTCGATGTCGGATCAACTGACGGATGGGCGGCGGTTCCGCACGCTGACCGTGGTCGACAACTGCACCCGCGAATGCCTGGCGCTCGTCGCCGACACATCGCTGTCCGGCGTCCGGGTGGCGCGGGAATTGGCGGCAATCATCGAACGCC
>JANMDH010000289.1:0-2544 GCA_031376195.1 Gemmobacter sp.
GATTTCGTGTTCGAAACTGTGCCCAGCCAGAATTGCGTGGCCCTGTTCGATGTTGGTTGCCACCTCTTTCTCCAACCCGAATTCCTTGAGGAAGCCGTAAACCGTCGCCACGTCGTAATCGTACTGATGCTTTGACGGTTCCTGCGGTTTCGGCTCGATCAGGATCATGCCTTTGAAGCCGATCTTGTGTTTGTAATCGACCACCTGTTGCAGAAAACGCCCCGCATGTTCGCGTTCCGCCTTCAAGTCGGTGTTCAGCAGCGTTTCATAGCCTTCACGACCGCCCCACAGAACGTAGTTCTGCCCGCCGAGTTTGTGCGTGGCATCCATGTTCGCCTTCACCGTTGCGGCGGCATAGGCGTAAACATCGGGATCGGGGTTCGTGGCAGCGCCTGACATCCAGCGGCGATGGCTGAACATGTTTGCCGTGCCCCACAGAAGCCGGGTTTTGTGGGTGGATTGCTTTTCCGCAAGGTAATCCACGATTTCATCTAGGTTGCGTTTGGATTCGGCGAAAGTGGCGCCTTCGGGGCGGGCATCCGCATCATGGAAGGCGTAGAACGGCGCGCCCAGAATATCGAACATTTCAAACGCGACATCAGCCTTCAGTTTGGCCAGCGCCATTGTGTCGCCGAACCACGGGCGTTCAAAAGTCTGGCCACCAAAAGGGTCACCGCCCGGCCATGCAAAGGAATGCCAGTAGGCAACGGCGAAGCGCAGGTGATCTTCCATCCGTTTGCCAAGCAGCACTTCGTCGGGGTTGTAGTGACGAAAGGCAAATTCGTTTGTGCTGGCCTCGCCTTCATACTTGATGGCGGGGATGCCTTTGAAAAAGTCGGTCATTGCAGAGTTCCTTAGAAGGCTTTGGATTGAATTGCGGATTGGGCAGCACGGTAGCGGGCATGACCTGCATCAAACGCGGCGGTGAGGCGGGGATCGGGGTCGATGGTGCGTGCGATGGGGGGCAGGCTTGCCACCTCGGCGCCAGCGCCGGTGGCGGCCATGATGGCCAGACGGGCGGCCCCGAAAGCACCACCGAAATCACCTGCGACCGGCAGTTGCACCGGGCAGTCAAGGGCGGTGGCAATGGCCGACAGCCAATAGTCTGACCGCGATCCCCCACCCACGGCCAACAAACGCTCCAGCCTTGTGCCGGTCGCGGCCAAGGCATCACGGCAGTCGCGGATGGCAAAGGTGACGCCTTCCAGCACGGCACGGGTTCCGGCAACGCGGTCGGTGGAGTGTTCGAGGCCGAGGAAGGCCCCGCGAATGGCGGCATCGTTCAAGGGTGTGCGTTCGCCGCCCAGATAGGGCAGGAACAGCGTTTTGCCGGGGGCTTTTAGCGCACCCAATTCCCCGGTCAGCCTGGCCACGTCAGCCCCGACCAGACCGGCATACCAGTTGAGCGAATCGGTGGCGGACAGGATGACGCCCATCTGGTGCCAGGTGTTTGGCAAAGCGTGGCAAAAGGTGTGAACGGCAGTATCCGGGGCAGGCTGATAGCCGTCATTCGCGGCGAACAACACACCGCTGGTGCCCAGCGACACGAACGCATCGCCGGCCCGCACGACGCCGACGCCCACGCCAGACGCCGCATTGTCGCCCCCGCCACCCGCGATCAGGACAGACGCTGGCATCCCCCAGCGCCCGGCAAGCGTCGCGCGCAAGGTACCGGAGGGAGCGGAGCCTTCGACCAATCGGGGCATTTGACTTCGGTTCAAACCGGTCGCCGTCAGGCAATCATCCGACCAGTCGCGTTGCCCGGTATCGAGCCAGCTTGTCCCCGCCGCATCAGACATTTCGGCGACATGGTCGCCCGTCAGCCAGAGGCGCAGGTAATCTTTTGGCAGCAGCACCTTGGCAACCTTTTGCCAGGTCGCCGGTTCATGGCGCTGTACCCACATCAGTTTCGGGGCGGTGAACCCGGGAAACACGATATTCCCGGTCACCCGGCGAAACAGGGGATCGCCGTCCAGTTCTGCCGCCTCTTCGGCGCTGCGCGTGTCATTCCACAGGATGCAGGGCCGCAGCACCTCGTCCGCGGCGTCCAGCAGGGTTGCCCCGTGCATATGACCGGACAAGCCGATTCCCTGAACGCGGCCCAGACCCTGCGCCGCCAGCTGGTCCATCACATGTTCTGCCGCAGCAATCCAATCGGCAGGGCTTTGTTCGCTCCACCCGTCATGCGGTCTGCTGACCGTCAGCGGGGCCGTTGCTTCGGCCAGCACACGCTGGGCATCGTCGATCAGGATTCCCTTAAGGCCCGATGTTCCCAGATCAAGCCCGATGAACATCAGATGGCCTGCGCAGGTTTCTTGCCCAGAATGATCATGCTGAGGATATCTTCGTCGGTGACTTCGTTCACGTTCACCGTTCCCACGCGCTGACCATTTTTCATCACGACGGCACGGTCGCACAGCTTCATCACGTTGTGATGAAAAATGGTCAGCGCGTGGGAACGGTGAACGTGAACGAAGTCACCGACGAAGATATCCTCAGCATGATCATTCTGGGCAAGAAACCTGCGCAGGCCATCTGATGTTC
>JANMDH010000429.1:0-5642 GCA_031376195.1 Gemmobacter sp.
TGTCCTCGCTCGACGCGAAACTGCGCGCCGATCTGCGGGTCGAACTGAAACGCGTGCAGGCCGATCTGGGGGCAACACTGCTGTATGTGACCCATGACCAGATCGAGGCGATGACGATGGCCACCCATGTCGGCGTTCTGGATCATGGCCGACTGGTGCAGGTCGGCAGTCCCCGCGACGTGTATGAACGTCCGATCAGCGCCACAGTCGCTGCCCGCCTTGGCCTGCCCCGGATCAACCTGCTGCCTGCCGGTCTGTTCGGGCAGGCCCCGGCGGGGGCTGCAACCATCGGACTGCGGCCCGAACATGTGGCCGTTGGCGACGGTCAGCCCGCCACCGTGCGCCGGGTTGAACATCTGGGTGATCAGACGCGCCTGCATCTGACCTGCGCGGGGCATGACATCATCACCCTGACCGATCCGCATTCCACCATCGCACCCGGATCGACGCTGCACATCCGCCCGCAAAACCCGCTTTGGTTCGATGCCGCCGGCGCACGACTTATCTGAACACCCCGAGGTTCCCATGTCCCAGTTCATCAACGCCAAAGAAACCCTGATCACCGACGCCATTGATGGCATCCTGCGCGCCTCAGGCGGCGCGCTCGCCCGCCTTGATGGCTATCCGCATATCAAGGTCGTGGTCCGGACAGACTGGACGCGCGACCGCGTGGCGCTGGTTTCCGGCGGCGGGTCGGGGCATGAACCCGCTCATGCGGGCTTTGTCGGGCGCGGCATGCTTACCGCAGCCGTCTGCGGCGATGTTTTCGCCAGCCCCTCCGTCGATGCCGTTCTCGCGGGCATTCTGGCCGTCACCGGCAAGGCGGGCTGCCTGCTGATCGTCAAGAATTACACAGGTGACCGCCTGAACTTCGGCCTTGCCGCCGAACGCGCGCGAACCTTCGGGTTGAAAGTGTCGATGGTCATTGTCGATGACGATGTGGCCCTGCCCGATCTGCCGCAGGCGCGCGGCGTGGCAGGCACGCTATTCGTCCACAAGATCGCAGGCGCGCTGGCCGAAGGCGGGGCCGACCTTGACGCTGTCACGTCGATGGCAAGGCACGTCATCCAAGGCGCAAACACCATCGGGATGAGCCTTGACACCTGCACCGTTCCCGGTAGCCCGCGCGAGGCGCGCATCCCAGAAGGCAAGGCCGAACTCGGCCTAGGCATTCACGGCGAACCCGGCGTCGAACAGATCACCTTCACCGGTGCCGCCGATGCGATGGCGCGCATGGTGGCCCGGCTTGCCCCGGTCATGGGAACGGGTCCGCATGTCGCCCTGTTGAACAACCTTGGCGGCACGACGCCCCTGGAAATGGCAGTGCTGACCAACGAACTGGCCCGATCCGAAATTGCCCCCCGGATCACGCATCTGGTCGGCCCCGCGGCGATGATGACCTCGCTCGACATGCGGGGGGTTTCGGTTTCCGTCCTGCCGCTGGATGCTGACACCACCGCCGCACTCGCCGCAGGCGCGGCCCCCCACGCCTGGCCCGGACTGACCGCCTTTGCCGCGCCCAAGGTGCTGCCCCTCCCCGACGGCCTGACACCCGTCGCCCCCCTCGCCTCCGAACACCCCGTGCACCGCGCCCTGATTGCGCGCTGCTGCGAAATTCTGATCGGCACCGAAGCAGCCCTCAATGCGCTGGACGCCAAATCCGGCGATGGTGATACCGGCACCACGCTCGCCACCGCCGCGCGCGCCATGAAAGCCGCGCTCGACAGGATGCCCCTCGCCGATCTGACCCAGCTGTACCGCGCCATCGGGATCGAGCTGTCGCAGACGATGGGCGGGTCGTCCGGCGTGTTGCTCGCGATCTTTTTCACCGCGGCAGGCGAGGCATCGGCACAGGGCCACGATCTGCAAGGTGCCCTGCTCGCCGGGCTTGACCGGGTGCGTCAGGTCGGCGGGGCCAATCTGGGCGACCGCACGATGATCGACGCCCTTGAACCTGCGCTTTCCGCGTTCGGCGGCGGGCTGAAACCCGCCACCCTTGCCGCCCGCGCCGGGGCCAATGCCACGGCAGACATGACCCGCGCGCGCGCCGGGCGATCCGCCTATCTGTCGGAATCCAGCCTGAAAGGCCATGTCGATCCGGGCGCCGAGGCTGTCGCCCGCCTGTTTGAAGGACTGTTGGTCAGCCAGTCATAAGTAAGACAGCGCCACACGAACAACGGCGGGTCCATCGACCCGCCGTTGTTCGTTTCCGTCCCTATTCCGCCACATGCAGACTGCTTGGCCGCCTGCCACCGTTCACCGCCGTTTCCAGATCTTCCAGCCGCTTGGTCAGCCCCGAAACTTCGCCCTGCTGATCCGCGATCCGTTCCGCCAGAACCGACGCCTCGGGCGCATCCGGTTCCATCTCTTTCGGGCCGATCACCCGGCTGAAGATCAGGGCCAGCAGTCGCGACAGATCATCCATGATCAGAAAGAACGACGGCACCACCACCAGGCTCAGCACCGTCGACACGATAATCCCGCCAATCACCGCAATGGCCATCGGCGCACGGAAGGCCCCGCCTTCGCCCACACCCAGGGCCGACGGCAGCATTCCCGCCGACATCGCAATCGACGTCATCACGATAGGCCGCGCCCGCTTGTGCCCCGCCTCCACAATCGCGGAAACGCGGTCCATCCCCCGCGCCCGCATCTCGATCCCGAAATCGACCAGCAGGATCGCGTTTTTCGTCACGATCCCCATCAGCATCAGAATCCCGATCAGCACCGGCATCGACAACGGGTTCGCCGTGATGATCAGCGCCGCCGCCACCCCGCCAATCGCCAGCGGCAGCGAAAACAGAATCGTGAAGGGTTGGATCACCGACCGGAACAGCAGAATCAGAACCGCCAGAACCAGCATCAGGCCCATGATCATCGCATTCACGAAACTGCCCACCAGTTCGCCCTGTATTTCCGCGTCACCCGCAGCGGCCACCCGCACAGATGCGGGCAGCGTCACACTCGCCACAATCTCGTTGAACCGCGCAGTGGCCGTATCAAGCGCCACCCCCACCGGCAGGCTCGCCCCGATGGTCGCCCGCCGTTCGCGGTTCAATCGGTCAACCGTCGCCGGACCTTCCGCAATCACGATGTCGGCCACCGCAGACAAAGGCACCGTCGCCCCCGTCGCCGTCGTGATCTTCAGCGCGCCGATCCGGGCAAGGTTTTCGCGTGATGCGTCGTTCAGCCTGACCCGCACCGGAATCAACCGGTTGTCGATCGACAGCTTGGCAAGCGCCGCATCGACATCGCCGATGGTCGCCACCCGCACCACACCGGCAATCGCCTGCGTCGTGATCCCCAGACGTGCCGCCTGATCAAGCCGCGGCGTGATCTGAATCTCCGGTCGCGGCAACGCCCCTTCGGACGCCACGTTCGCCAGCAGCGGATCCCCCGAAAGCGCCTCTTCCAACTGCTGCACGGCACGGTTCAGATCGGCCTCGTTCGACGACAGGATGGAAAACGTGATGTCCCGTTCGCCCCGGTCGTTCAATTTGAACGCCCGCACGTCCGGAACGTCTTTCAGACGCGCGAAAATATCCGCCTCGATCTCGTTCTGCGGCCGGATACGGCCACTCGGCGGCGCTTCCGGCAACATTGGCCCGATCAGGGGCAGTTGCTGCCCAAGATCGGAAAACTTGCGCGCAAATCCGTTGTCCAGCCGGTCAAGGATCACCGACACGCTGGCCCGCCGTATATCCACATCGCCCGTTGGCGATGACCCGCCCACAACCAGAATGCTTTGCACCCCGTCCACATCTTCAATCGCCCGGCGCATCGCATCGGTCGTAAGGTCCGTCTGCGCAAGCGTGGATCCCGGCGGCAATTCCACCGAAATCGCTACCCTACTGACATCTTCCGGCGGGAACAGACTGCCCGGCACCCGCATCATCATGATGACCGAGAAAATGACCACCACCACCGCCACGACCAGCGTCAGGTAGTAATTCGGAAACTTCAGCCGCATCCCCGGAATCTTCCAGGTTTTCGTCGTTGCCCTCACCACACGCATATAGCCGCGCATGAACATGCCATCTTCGGCATGCTCTTCCTCGGCATCCTTCGCCCGCATCAGATAGGCTGCCATCATCGGCGTGATCAGACGCGCCACCAGCAGCGAAAACAGGACGGCAATCGCAACCGTCATCCCGAACTGCCGGAAATACTGCCCCGGAATACCCGGCATGAAACTGACCGGAACGAACACCGCAACGATGGTAAACGTCGTCGCAATCACCGCCAGCCCGATTTCATCCGCCGCCTCGATCGCCGCTCGGTAGGGAGTTTTGCCCATCCGGATGTGTCGCGCGATATTCTCGATCTCTACAATCGCGTCGTCCACCAGAATGCCCGTCGCCAGCGTGATCGCCAGGAATGATACGAGGTTCAGGGAAAAACCCAAAAGGTCCATCGCCCAGAATGTCGGGATGGCCGACAGCGGCAGGGCCACTGCCGTGATCAGCGTCGCACGCCAGTTTTTCAAAAAGGCCAACACCACCAGAATCGCCAACAGCGCACCTTCCAGCAGGGTGTCGATCGCCGCCTCATAGTTGCCGTAGGTATAGAACACCGTATCGTCGATCATCGTGATCCCGACCTCCGGATGCGCCTTGCGCACCTCGGCCAGGGCTGTATTCGTCGTCTCGGCCACACTCACCTCGGATGCGCCTTTCGCGCGGAACACCGAAAAGGTCACAACCTGATCGCCGTTGTACCGGCTGAACGACCGAAGCTCTTCGTAGGTGTCGATGATCTGCCCCAGTTCCGACAGGCGCACAAAGCGCCCCGATGGCAGGGCAATCGTCGTCGTGTTCAACTGTTCAACCGTATCCTGATCACCCAGCGTCCGGATCGCCTGTTCGCCCGACCCGATTTCCGAACGGCCTGATCCGATGTCGGCGTTCGTCAGGCTCAACTGTTGACTGACCGCCTGTGCCGTGATCCCGAAACTGTCGAGCTTCACCGGATCAAGCTCGATCCTGATCTCCCGCTCTGCCCCGCCATAACGATCCACCCGCCCGATGCCGGGGCGTCCCTGCAAGGCCCGCGTAATCGTATCGTCCACAAACCAGGACACCTCCTCGATGGTCAGGTTCGGCGCGGTCACGGCAAAGCTCATGATCGCCTGACCTTCAACGTCGATCCGCGTCACGATCGGCGCTTCGATATCCCCCGGAAGATCGCCCCTGATCTGGTCAATCGCGTCTTTCACATCCTGCACGGCCTTGTCGGTCGGCACTTCCATCCGGAACTCGACCGCCGTCGTCGATACCCCGTCGTTCACGCTCGACGACACGTTCTTCACACCCGTGATGCCTGCAACCGCGTCTTCGATCTCTTTCGTGACCTGGCTTTCCATTTCCGCCGGGGCGGCCCCCACCTGCGCCACTGTCACCGCCACCAGGGGCACATCGATGTTGGGAAACCGCGTGATCGGCAGCGCGTTAAAGCTTTGCCAACCCAGAACCATCAGCATGAAAAACGCCAGCAGCGGCGCGACGGGGTTGCGAATGGACCAGGCTGAAAAGTTCAACATCTGCTTACCTCAATTCGTGCCGGCGGCGTCTGGCACCGGGTTGATCCGGTCACCATCGCGCACAAACGCACCCGCCTTCGTGACAAGGCTGTCACCTTCCGCC
>JANMDH010000323.1:0-1624 GCA_031376195.1 Gemmobacter sp.
GGCCGCGACCATGCCGACCTTCCCGGCCCTGATCGCCCCGCGCGTCGTCTGCACCCCCCTGACCACCCCATCCACAATGTCGATCCCGGTCACTTCGCAGTTCTGGATCAGATCGACCCCGCGCGCATCCGCCCCGCGCGCATAGCCCCAGGCGACCGCATCATGCCGTGCCGTGCCACCGCGCGGGTGATAAAGCCCGCCAAGCACGGGAAAACGGGCCTGTTCATAATCGAGGTACGGCAGGTGTTTGCGAACCCCTTCGCGGTCCAGCAGGATTGCATCATCCCCCTGATTTATCATCGCATTTCCGCGTCGGGCGTAAAAATCACGCTGACCGTCCGAATGGTAGATGTTGATGTAGCCGCGTTGCGAATGCATCACGTTATAGTTCAACTCCGCCTCCATCCCTTCCCACAGTTTCAGGGAATGGGAATAGAATTCACTGTTCCCCGGCAGGAAGTAGTTGGCCCGCACGATGGTGGTGTTCCGCCCGATGTTGCCCGACCCGATGTGCGATTTTTCCAGCACCGCGATATTCGTCAGGCCATGGTTTTTTGCCAGATAAAAGGCCGTCGAAAGCCCGTGCCCGCCGCCGCCGATGATGATTGCGTCGTAGTCAGCCTTGGGCGCGGGATCACGCCAGGCGGGTGTCCAGCCTTTGTTGCCGAACAACCCTTCGGTGATGACCTTGAACCCTGAATAGCGCATGAACCCGTCCCGACCTCGTTTGGCGCATCAAACGCCTATGGTGAGGAATGTTCAATGTCTGACGCGCAAAGCCTTGCCCATGCGCGACAAAATGCGTCGCGGACGGGTGGGGTTCATACAAAGCCACCGCCCCGGCGCAAGGCTGGGACGGCCTGCATCCGTCACAACCCCTTGGATTGATAGGTCTGGGCCACCCGACTGATCGACACGATATAGGCCGCGACCCGCAAATCCTCGACATCATTGCGCCCGTGCCAGACCTCGCGCATCGCCTGATAGGCCCCGCGCATCGTGTCATCTAGACCCGACCGGACCAGTTCCAATTCGCCTGCCCCGCGCAGGTATTTGTCCTTGAACCCCGGCGACAGCGTCCAGCCAAGCCCCTGATCCGACGACAGCCGCTCCAGCTCATGCACCAGCAGATCGTGACGCGCCTCTTCCGCCCGGCGCTGCATCCGGCCAAATCGGATGTGCGACAGGTTTTTCACCCATTCGAAATAACTGACCGTGACCCCGCCCGCATTCGCATACATGTCCGGGATGATCACGACGCCCTTCTGCCGCAGCACTTCATCCCCGCCAAAGGTGATCGGCCCGTTCGCCGCCTCCACCACGAGCCGCGCCTTGACGCCGCCCGCATTGCCCTTGTGGATCACGCCTTCCATTGCTGCCGGGATCAGGATGTCACAGTCGTTTTCCAGCACCGCAGCCCCTTCGGCCACTACTGTCCCGCCCGCAAAGCCGATCACAGACCCCTTGTTCGCGTTCAGATGCTGCCGCAGCGCCTCTACGTCGATTCCCGCCTCATTCACCACCCCGCCGTCGCGTTCGATGATCGCCGTGATCTTGCAGCCATCTTCCTCCGACAGGAACTTGGCCGCGTGATATCCAACGTTGCCCAGGCCCTGCACGATCA
>JANMDH010000380.1:0-2223 GCA_031376195.1 Gemmobacter sp.
CATTCCAACGATCCGCAGATCACAACCCGTCCAGCCCTGCGCCAATCCCCAGGCCGAAATCGGCGGACAGATCATATCGTATCGGCCTTGGACGACGACCGCCGGAATATGTTCGATTCGCCCGCGTTCCCGCAAAATCCAGCCATCGCAGTCCAAAAACCCATGGTTCTGGAAGTAGTGGTTTTCCAGCCGCGAAAAGGCCCGCGCATATTCTGCGGGGCTTTCGCCTGTGTTGCCTTCGCTGTTTATCGAGGCCAGCGCGTTTTCCCACGCGGCCCAGGTTCGCGCATATTTCGTTTCTTCAGCCATGTTCCCACTGAACAGGCGCTGGTGATAGGCCTCAATCAGGTTGCCCCGTTCTGCCGGTGGGATCGGATCGACAAATCGCGTCCAGAGGTCGGGAAAGAATGCCCCAGCACCGCCACCATAGAACCAGTCAAGCTCTGCCTGCGTGGAGAGGAACACACCGCGCAGCACCAGTTGGGCCACGCAGGTCGGATGAGTCAGGGCATAGATTAGGGCAAGTGTGGCCCCCCAACTACCTCCAAAACATACGAATTTCTCAATCCCGAGCAGTTTGCGGATCACCTCGATATCAGAGACCAGATGCCACGTGGTGTTGTCAAGAACCGATGCATGGGGTCGGGAGCGGCCGCAGCCGCGTTGATCGAAAAGGATCACCCGATAGACTGCCGGATCGAAATAGCGCCGCATTGCCGGGCTGCATCCGCCGCCTGGGCCGCCATGCAACACCAGAACCGCCACGCCATCGGGTCGGCCGCATTGTTCGATGTAGATGCGATGACCGTCGCCCATGTCCATCATCCGCTGATCGAAGGGTTCGATCGGCGGGTACAGGTATTCCTGCGCGCTTTTGTGTCCTGACCTTTGGTCCATGACCCCTATATAACGTGGAAAAGACGCGACGCCACGCAGCAATCGCAAGGAAATGTCATGACAATTCAAAACACCATCGACCCGTCCGAAGTCGCCAAGTTCGAGGCGATGGCCGCCGAGTGGTGGAATCCGGAGGGCAAATTCAAACCGCTGCACCAGATGAATCCGTGCCGGTTGGACTATATCACGTCGCAGATCGCTGCTGAATTTGACCGCGATCTGACTGCGCCCTTGCCGTTCAAAGGCTTGAGAATACTGGATATTGGCTGCGGTGGGGGGTTGTTGTCGGAACCAATGGCGCGGTTGGGGGCGACGGTCGTGGGGGCCGATGCCGCGCCACGTAATATCCCGGTGGCGCAGCTGCATGCAGAGCAATCGGGGCTGGAAATCGACTATCGCTTTACCACGGCTGAGGCTTTGGCGGCGGCAGGGGAACAGTTTGATGTCGTGCTGAACATGGAGGTGGTTGAACATGTTTCCGATCCCCTCGCATATCTAACCGCCTGTCATCACTTGTTAAAACCCGGCGGGCTGATGGTCTGTTCCACGCTGAACCGGAACCCGAAGTCATTCATGATGGCGATCATCGGGGCGGAATGGGTGATGCGCTGGCTGCCGAAAGGCACGCATGACTGGCAGAAGTTCATCACCCCGGATGAACTTTATGCGCTGCTGCGCAAGGCCGGTCTGGACCCCGTCGACCGCAAGGGGATGGTCTTCAATCCCCTCGCCTGGTCCTGGAGCCTGTCGGCGCGCGATCTGTCGTGCAACTACGTCACCACCAGCCTGCGGCGCACCTAGATCTCGGCAAATCCGGTCGGCATGAAGACCGGGGCGGCACCCGCCTGACCGGTGCCCAGCAGCGCGCGAGCGCTCACCGCCACCTCGGCCAGTCGGTCGATGTCAGCCATCGTGTGTTCGGACATCAGCTGCAGCCGCCAGCGGGGCGCATGGCGCGGCACATGGGGCGATTCCAGCAGGTTCACCAGAACGCCGCGCCGCGCCGCCTCGGCGGTCATCGCCCGCGCGAACAACACGCCATGAAGCACGACCGACACCAGCGGGCCGGGCTGCCCCAGGACATGGAACCCTTCGACCACCAGCCGGTTGCGCAAGCGCAGGGCATTGGCCATCAACCGCGCCCGGCGACGCGCGCCTTCGGGCGAAAAGACAATGTCAAAGGCGGCCAGGATCACGGCGGCCTGCAGCGGCGACAAAGCGGAGCTTTGCGTCTGCCCGGAACCTGTCAGCCGCAAGGCCAACTGGAACGCCGTGTTGCGCGACGCGACAAAGCCGCCATTCGACCCAAAGGTCTTGGCAAAGCTG
>JANMDH010000437.1:0-6932 GCA_031376195.1 Gemmobacter sp.
CCTGCCCCTTAGGCAATCTCGACCGTGAATTTCTCGATCACCGTGTTCGCCAGCAGCCGCTCGCACATCGCCCGCACCTCCGCCTCGGCTGCCGCCTTGTCCGTCCCCGTCAGGTCCAGTTCGATCACCTTGCCCTGACGCACCCCCGCTACCCCCGCAAAACCCAACGTTCCCAAGGCATGACGCACTGCCTCGCCCTGCGGGTCCAGCACGCCATCCTTCAGCATCACATGCACTCGCGCTTTCATGGCCGCCCCTCAGTTGATCAATGTCGGTTTCGTCGTATGCGTCACGTTCGAAGGCAGCACCCCCAGACGCCGCGCCAGTTCCGTGTACACATCGGCCAACGGCCCGGGTTCGCGCGCCGCATTTTCACCCGTCGCCTCGTTCCCGCGCATGTCCCACAGGCGGCAACTGTCCGGGCTGATCTCATCCGCCACGATCAGACGCATGAAATCGCCTTCCCAGACCCGGCCCACTTCGATCCGGAAATCCGCAAGCCGGATGCCCACGCCCATCATCACGCCCGACAGAAAGTCGTTCACCCGCAGCGCAAGCGCCACCATGTCATCCAGATCCTGCTGGTTCGCCCAGCCGAAGGCCACGATATGCTCTTCCGCCACCATCGGGCTGCCCAGTTTGTCGTCCTTGTAATAATATTCCACAATCGGACGCGGCAATGCCACGCCTTCCGGGATGCCCAGACGCGTCGACAATTCGCCCGCCGCAAAGTTGCGAACCACCACTTCGACGGGCACGATCTCGGCCATCCGCACCAGTTGTTCGCGCATGTTGATCCGCCGGATGAAATGCGTCGGAACCCCGATGCTGTTCAATCCATTCATGAAAAATTCCGAAAGGCGGTTGTTCAGCACACCCTTGCCGTCCTGAACACCCTGCGATACCGCCGACACCAGTGCATCATCCTTGAAATACTGGATCAGCGTTCCGGGTTCCGGGCCTTCGTACAGAATCTTCGCCTTGCCTTCATAGACCTTCTTGCGACGTGCCATGGATGCTCCGGCCAGAATGACGCTGCGCACGTCACGCGCGCGCAGTGCTTTCCCGCGCCTATACGGCATGGCGCGCGGCGTCGCAAGCGGCGCAGGCGCGGTCTTTGCCATCGGGACTTGCCCATTGCCCCCAAGATGCGCATATCATCGGCGAAACTCATTCAAAGGACAGGCCCATGACAACTTTCGATGACCGCGAGAACGCCTTTGAGTCCAAGTTTGCCCATGATGCGGACATGCAGTTCCGCGCCGAAGCACGCCGTAACAAACTGGTTGGCCTCTGGGCCGCCGCCCTGCTGGGCAAATCAGGCGAAGAAGCGGCCCAGTACGCGATCAGCGTGGTCAATGCCGACTTTGAAGAGGCCGGGATCGAAGATGTGGTGCGCAAGCTGACCGCCGATCTGGGCACTCATGCCAGCGATGCCGACATCCGCGCGAAAATGAAGGAAATGCTTCCTGTCGCCAAGTCGCAATTGATGCAGGAACTCTGATCCGGACCTGTGCCGGAAAAGGTTATGAAGATTCCGAATTTGCGCCCGCTGCCGCCGCATGGCACAGGGGCGCAACAAACAGTGTTGGAAAGCCGCCATGACAGATGCCCTGACCAAACTTCTATCGACCCGCGATTGGCTGATGGCCGATGGCGCGACGGGCACGAACCTGTTCAACATGGGCCTGTCATCGGGCGAGCCGCCAGAATTCTGGAACGTGGACGAACCCGACAACATTCGCGCGCTGTACAAGGGTGCCGTCGATGCCGGCTCCGACATCTTTCTGACCAACAGCTTTGGCGGCAACGCAAGCCGCCTGAAACTGCACGGCGCCCAAGGCCGGGTACATGAACTGAACAAGGTCGCCGCCGCTTTGGGGCGCGAGATCGCGGATGCCTCGGGCCGTGTGGTCGTGGTTGCAGGGTCCGTCGGGCCAACCGGCGAAATCATGCAGCCAATGGGCACCCTGACACATGAAATCGCGGTCGAGATGTTCCACGAACAGGCCGAAGGGTTGAAGGCCGGCGGGGCCGATGTTCTGTGGGTGGAAACCATGTCCGCCCCCGAAGAATACCGTGCCGCCGCCGAAGCGGCGGCCCTTGCAGGCATGCCCTGGTGCGGCACGATGAGCTTTGACACCGCAGGGCGCACGATGATGGGCACCACCTCCGCCGGGCTGGCCGATTTGGTCGAAAAAATCACGAACCCGCCCATTGCCTTTGGCGCGAACTGCGGCGTGGGCGCGTCCGATTTGATGCGCACGGTTCTGGGCTTCTTCGCCCAGGGCTCCGAACGCCCTGTGATCGCCAAGGGAAATGCCGGCATCCCGAAATACAAGGATGGCGCAATCCACTACGATGGCACCCCGGAACTGATGGCAGAATATGCCGTGCTGGCGCGGGACGCAGGCGTGCGGATCATCGGCGGCTGCTGCGGCACCATGCCCGTGCATCTGGCCGCGATGCGGCACGCCCTCGAAACCGTGCCAAAAGGCGACCGCCCCTCGCTTGAGGCCATCTCCGCCGCCCTAGGCGGATTCTCATCCGCAAGCGATGGCACAGGCGACACCTCGGGCGACCCAAAACGGGAACGTCGCGGGCGGCGATGACACAAAATCCGTAGACCAAATTTTCTGCGAAAATTCTGATTTTTCGCAGAAAAATCGTGCTTTCAAAACAAATCCATCTGATCCCCCGCCCGCAGCGGTGCCTTGAACAGGTCCCGCCGCAGTGGCTCCAGCTTCGGCAGAAGCCCTAGCCCCATGGCCGCCCGGTCAAACCGTTTCGCCATCAGGTCCGCCCAGACCCCCTCGCCCCGCATCCGTTTGCCGAACTCCGGGTCATAATCCCGCCCCCCGTGCAATTCCCGCACCCGCGCCATCACCTTGGCCGCCCGCCCCGGCACCCGCGCCACCAGCCAGTCCTGAAACAACCCCGACACCTCGCGCGGCAGCCGCAGAAAAATCCAGCTCGCCGCCACTGCCCCCGCCGCCTTGGCCGCCTGCAAGATCGCCTCGACCTCATGATCCGTCAGCCCCGGCACCACGGGCGACACCATCACCCGCACCGGAACCCCCGCCTCCGACAGCCGCCGTATCACCTCCAGCCGCCGCGCAGGCAGCGCCACCCGCGGCTCCATCGCCCGCGACAGACCGGGGTCGAGCGTCGTGATCGACACCCCCACCCGCAGCAGGCCTGCCGCAGCCATCGGCGCGATGATATCCAGATCACGCTCGATCAACGTCCCCTTCGTCGTGATCGCCACCGGGTGCCGGAAGGCCTGCAACACCCGCAACACCTCGCGCATCACGCCATAATCCGCTTCACAGGGTTGGTAAGGGTCGGTGTTGGTGCCAATCGCAATCGGTGCCACCTTGTAAGCCTTCGCCCGCAGTTCGCGGTCCAGCACTGCCCCGATCCCCGGTTTCGCAATCAGCCGCGTTTCAAAGTCGATCCCCGGCGACAGGTTCAGGAACGCATGGCTGGGCCGCGCGAAACAATAAATGCAGCCATGTTCGCACCCCCGGTATGGATTGATCGACCGATCAAATGACAGATCCGGCGATTTCACATAATTGATCGCCGAACGCGCCACCTCAAGGCGCACTTCGGTCCTGATCAGCCGCTCCTCCTCCGCCTTGTTCCAGCCGTCATCCACCGCGACGATTCTCCGGGCCTCAAACCGCCCCGCCGCGTTCGACGTCGCCCCCCGCGCCCGAACACGCTGGCCCGGCAAAATGGTTTCGTCCTTGTCCTGCATTGGAAAAATATAGAACATATCACGAACAAACGCCACCGATTTCCCGCTTGCGACGCGTCCCTGTCGGCTTTATCAACCTCCGTGTCGCAAAACGACAGGTTGGCATGCGGCTTTCACCGCACAACAACGACATATTGCCCGCAGGAGGTCCGCATGGCTGACGACGACGAGATTGTTCTTTCCGAACTCAGCGATGATGAACTTGTGCTGCAAATGCACGACGATCTCTATGATGGCATGAAGGCAGAGATCGAAGAAGGCGTGCATGTCTTGCTCGATCGTGGCTGGACGCCCTATGACGTGCTGACCAAGGCGCTGGTCGCAGGCATGACCATCGTTGGCGCAGACTTCCGCGACGGCATCCTGTTCGTCCCCGAAGTGCTGCTTGCCGCCAACGCGATGAAGGGCGGCATGTTCATCCTGAAACCCCTGCTGGCCGAAACCGGTGCCCCGCGCATGGGCAAGATGGTGATCGGCACCGTCAAGGGTGACATCCATGACATCGGCAAAAATCTTGTCGGCATGATGATGGAAGGGGCCGGTTTTGAGGTGCGGGATCTGGGCATCAACAATTCGGTCGAAAAGTATCTGGCCGCACTTGAGGAAGAACAGCCCGACATTCTGGGCATGTCTGCCCTGCTGACAACAACCATGCCCTACATGAAGGTCGTCATCGACACGTTGAAGGAAAAGGGCATGCGCGATGACTACATCGTACTGGTCGGCGGCGCGCCGTTGAACGAAGAATTCGGGCGTGCCATCGGGGCCGATGCCTATTGCCGGGATGCCGCCGTCGCGGTTGAGACGGCGAAACAGTTCGTCGCGCGCAAGCATAACCAGCTGAACGCCTGATCAGGGGTTTCCCCGGTTGGCAAGGCCTCCGCCCGCGCGCCGGGGCCTTTTGCGTATCCCCCTTGGATTTGGCACGGCGAAGGGCCACCTTGATGAATAGAAAGGGGTTCACCATGCCACCTCGCACATTCGCTTTGTTGATTTCCGGTGTCATTCTGGCGGCCGGTCTGACCATTGCGCTCGTGTCGTGGGCAGGATGGTCGTTGGCCGCGTTCGGACTGGTGGCCCTGCTTGGCAGTTTGCTGCTGCGGTGGCGCGGATGATCCCCGATGACACCACCCTGACCGAGGTCGGCCTGCCCCCCGCGCATCAGGGCCGCGTTCTGCTGATCGCCTGTGGCGCGCTTGCGCATGAGGTGCTCGCCGTGATCCGCGCGAACGCCTGGACGCATCTGGATGTGCAGTGCCTGCCTGCCAAACTCCACCTCTATCCCGACCGCATCATCCCCGCCGTCGAACAGGCCGTGCACGAAAACCGCGATGCGTATCAGGCGATCTACGTGCTTTACGCGGATTGCGGCACAGGCGGGTTGTTGTGGGAAAAGTGCAAGGAATTGGGCGTTCAGATGATCCAAGGCCCACATTGCTATTCGTTTTTTGAAGGTAACGTTGCGTTTGCAGACCATATCGACACCGAATTCACCGCCTTTTACCTGACGGATTTTCTGGTTCGGCAGTTCGATGCCTTTGTCTGGCGGCCCATGGGCCTTGATCGCCATCCCGAACTTCGCGACATGTATTTTGCGAACTACACCAAGCTGATCTATCAGGCCCAGACGAATGACCCCGCCCTCGATACCAAGGCGCGCGATTGTGCGGCGCGGCTTGGCCTGGCGTTTGAACGGCGTTTTACCGGCTACGGTGATCTTGCCGCGTTCATCGGGGATGCAGCGCAATAAGTCGGCCCAGTGATCTGGCCCAGTGATCTGGCAGGAATCCGCGCCAGTCGCCGCCGGCGGCTTTCGCCCGAGCTCCGGCGGATGTAGGATCGTCATATGATCCCCACGCCCGAAGATTTCCCCCGCCAATTCACCAGCCTTTGGTCCGCCCGCGATGCCGCAGGCCTCGCCGCGCTGTTGACCGAAGATGCCGACTTCCTGTCGCTGACAGGCCGCTGGTGCGAAGGCCGCAAGGGGATTGAAACCACCTTGACTGCCGAATTTGCAGGGGCCTTCGCCCGCGCCCGACTGGTCACCGGCAAAGGCAAGTTTCGCCCCCTTGGCCCCGGCGCAGCAGTGCTGCATCAACGCTTTGTCCTCTCCGGTCTGATCGGCGATCAGGGGCAGGACATGGGTCGCATCGGTGCCCTGATGGTTGCAGTTCTGATCGCGCAGAATGCGGGCTGGCACGCCCTGTCATTGCAGTTCAGCGCCGTGTCGGATGGATAGGCGTTACCACACGTGCCGGACGGTGCGGAACATACCGCCGTCGATCTGCCGCTGGCGCTGTTCCAGATCATAACGGTCAACCGCCCCGTTCAGGTACGCGAGTTCGCGTTCCGATTGGGTTGGCACCCGAAAGCTGCGCAGCAGTGAAGCGATGAAAGTCGTCAACATGGCAAACCTCGTTTTGGTTGGCCCTCCCGAAACGGAAGATAGTCCAAACGTTTGGCTGTTTCCATCGCGCGCTGGTTCACCCCGCTATGCGCTCCGCGCATGGATGTCAGGATTCGAGCAGTACCCGCGCCGCCTCACGCGCCGCTCCTGTCACCGTGTCGCCTGCCAACATCCGCGCGATCTCTTCCGTCCGCGCCGTGGCATCCAGCGGCGTGACCGTCGACAGCGTGCGATCCGCCACCACGCGCTTTTCGACCCGCCAATGATGCGCCCCGCGCGCCGCCACCTGCGGCGAATGGGTCACGACCAGCACCTGCGCATCTGCCGCCAATGCCTGCAACCGCCGTCCCACCGCATCGGCAGTCGCCCCCCCGACCCCCCGGTCAATCTCGTCAAAGATCAATGTCAGGCCCGTCACCCCCCGCGTCAGACAAACCTTCAGTGCCAGCAGAAAGCGCGACAATTCCCCGCCTGATGCGATCTTGTTCAATGCCCCCGGCGGCGCACCGGGGTTGGTCGCCACCGTAAAAGTCACCGTATCCGCCCCGTCCGGCCCCGCCGTGTCAGGCGTGATCACCGTCGAAAACACGGCCCGTTCCATTTTCAAAGGGGCCAGTTGCCCCGGCAACGCCAGATACAGCCCCTTTGCCGCCGCCAATCCAATCCGAACTCCCGTGAAAGAACCCGGCCCCGAGGCCGCCGCGAATACATCCACATCCGGAAGCGCCAGCCCCGCGCCCGCCAGCAACCCGTCAATCTCAC
>JANMDH010000470.1:0-2890 GCA_031376195.1 Gemmobacter sp.
CCTTGCGCGAACAAATGGCCGTGCACCCGGTTGCCCGCCACTTTTCCCAGCCAGGGTTCAAAATCCTGAAACAGATCAGAAAAGCCCTGCAAAACGGTGTAGTGCCCCGCTGTCTTACCATGTTCCGCCCCCGCCCTTGGAAAGCGGCTTTGCATGTACAGTCCGGGTCGTCCGCGTGTGCTGCGTTCGACCGACTTTGCAAACAGGCGATCAATCTTGCCGGGGTTTGGTTCGGCCATGACGCCCTGTTCCGATGGCCCGGTCAGAAAAGCCGAATAAAGCCTGTCCGCCTGTGGCCATATTTTGCGCGCAACAAAACAATCCGACCTGCGCAAAAGCTGAAGGTGATCGTCATAAAATACATGCGGCTTGCCCTGATGATCGAACTTCGACAATGTCAGTGACCGGCTTTCCAGATCCCGCGAATACTGCCGTGCAAGGGTCTGGAAATAACTTTCATCCGGGATCCAGACCTTGCGAAAATATCGGTCATGCACGGCCCGATCAGGGGCATCCAGAATGGCGGAAAGCGTCTGGCGCGTCAGGCACCACCACTGGCTGCCCAGATGCGGCACCACTCCCGCCGGAATTTTGCGGCGAAACCCGACGCGACGTTGCAGGCGTACATAGAAATCGAACAATCGCCGATTGGCCCGCCATGAAAACGGAAAGCGCAGGGTAAAGCGTTCAAGGTTCAGGCCGCCCACTGTCCAACCCACATCTTCGGTGGTCACGGATTCGATGAAATCGGTCTGGGGGCGGTCTGCCAGATAGGCCCGCAGATCGGCAACCGGGCGCAAGGGAAGGCAAGAACCGGACACCAGAAAGACATGCCGCACGTCCGGAAACTCGTGCAGCATCATGGTCGCCGCCTGCTGGGTGGCGCGCACGATTTTCCACGTCCCCCATTCGCAAGCCTGGTGTGACAGGACGCGGATGTTTGCCATATCCGTCAGGCCCTGCCGGAACTGTTCCTGCCGCGCCGTCGCCACACGCTTGTCCAGATGGATCACCACCGGGCACCCCTGACTGGCCCAATGCCGCGCGACCTGCGCCGCCCGATCCAGCGAGATGTGGCATAGCATGACAAAGCCGAGTGTCATGCCCAGGTTCCCTTTGACATCAGGCCCAGTATCTCCAACTGCCGCCAGTTCACGAATTTCTCGCTCCACTTGCACCAAAGGTCGGGATGCGCCTCAATCGCCGCCAGATAGGCGCGGTATTCCTGGCTGTTGGCATGGTGTTCGTGCCGCGACATTTCCTCCTGTGCCTTCAGGGTGAACGTATCCAGAAATTTGGCATGCAAAAGACAGCCGGAAACCTTTTCCCCGCCGCTTTCATCATAAACATGGTTCAATCCGCGTGGCAGGATCATGTGGGTCGAACTGACATAGGCATTGCCTCGCTCCCACCTGACCAGCGGTGTCTTGTTCAGGGCCGGTGCATTTTCGGGTTGATCGGCAAACATCACCCGGGCACGCGGGCCACCCTGGATCCAAAGATTGCCCAGCAAATGGTTCTTGGACATCATGTAATTGCCGCTGTCGAACCAGCCCGCCACGTCAAACGGGTCTTGCCCTTCGCGATAAGGTTCCGCCCCGATCCGACCCTTTGGATACATATCCAACGCCATTGCCGACATTGACCTGACCGACGACGCATCCAGCCAGTCGGTCAGCGCCAACAGGGGGCGGCTTTCGCAGAACGGATAGACCAGAAATTCATCGCAATCGACGGTCAGGCACCAGTGCCCCGTGCCATGGCTGCGTTTCAGCCAGTTCAGCCAATCAACGCCATAACGTGCGCGTTTGTAGCTGGCCTTGGCCGACCACAACGACACATCGGGTTGCGCCGTCAGATATTCCGCCGTGCCGTCCGTGCTCGCGTTATCCACCAGCAGAAAATGATCAATCCCAAGATCGCGATAATACTGCAGGAAATAAGGCAGGCGGATGCGTTCGTTTCGCATCGACGCGAACAACAGAATGGCCTGCGGGGCAATGGCCTTTGTGCGGTCGTTCAGGCTGATCAGGTCACGCCGACGCGCCCAGGCACGCCAAAGCAGACCCTTGCGCCACAGGCGAAGCCGATAGGATGTGACTATTCCCACTTCAGACACCTAACCGCGAACCAAAACCCGTTTTCCACATTGAACCGTGCGCCGAAAATCCCCTGCACCACAACCCGACTGCACCTGCCACGCCGCCTCCGGCAGCATGGCTTCTTACGTCCAGTCACCTTGCGACATCAATCCTAACGATTCCAGTTGTTTCCACCCGGTATAGCGCTGCGCCCCTTCGTGCCACAAATCAGGGGCGGCAATAAGACCGTCATAATATCCCTGATACTGGGCAGCATTGTTGAAATGTTCCTTGCGCACTTTTTCCTCGACCGACTTTGCAACCACGACGGGCAGGAATTTCGTGTGCAGCAATATGCCTGTGGGCAGCCCATCCCGCAGGTAAATTTGGTTCAACGGGCGTGGCAGGATGGTGTGGGTCGAATTGAAATAGACATAGCGGCGATTCCATTTGACCAGCGGTATCTTGTTCAGGGTCGGGGCACGCGCCGGATCGTCGGCAAAAAAATAACGCGCCCGGACGCCACCCCTGACCCACAGATTGCGCAGCTTTGGCTGGATTTCCGCAAAGTAATTCCCGGCATCAAACCATGGCAGAATATCCACCGGGTCCTGTCCCGGCGCATAGGGCTGTGCGCCAATAGGTCCCCTGGGGTACAGGTCCAGCATCAGCGCCATCATGGCGGGTGCCGACCGCGCGTCCAGCCATGCCGTCAAGGCATGCAGGTCGCGACTGTCGCAGTGGGCGAAAGTAAAGATTTCATCCGCGTCCAGCGTCAGGCACCAATAACCATGCGCATAGCGCCCTTG
>JANMDH010000515.1:0-5171 GCA_031376195.1 Gemmobacter sp.
CAGTCGAAGCCTTGCCCGAGGCGGATGACAACTGGGATCCGTTCGAGGACAACTAAGGAAAGATGACGATGTTCAAAGGGTTGGGCGGCATCGGCGACATGGCCAAAATGATGAAGGCCGCACAGGACATGCAGGCCAAAATGGCCGATCTGCAGGGTGATCTCGACAAGATCACGGTCGTCGGCGAAAGCGGCGCAGGTCTGGTCCGGGCCACGGCCACGGGCAAGGGCGAATTGACGGGGCTCGACATTGACCCCTCCATCCTGATCGCATCGGAAAAGGAAATCGTCGAAGATCTGATCCTTGCCGCGATTAAAGATGCGCAATCGCGCGCATCGGCCCGCAGCCAACAGGAAATGGCGCGCATGACAGACGGTCTGGGCCTGCCCCCCGGGTTCAAGTTGCCCTTCTGATGGTGGATTCCGTTCGCGATATCGAAGACCTGATCGACCTGATGTCGCGCCTGCCCGGCCTTGGCCCCCGGTCCGCGCGGCGCGCCGTCCTGGCACTCCTGAAAAAACGCGGCCCCCTGATGGCCCCTCTGGCCCAGGCGATGGCGCATGTCGCCCTTACCGCGCGCGATTGTGCGACCTGCGGCAACATCGGCACCTCCGACACCTGCGCGATCTGCGCCAACCCGAAGAGGGCGACGGGCGAGATTTGCGTCGTCGAAGACGTCGCCGATCTGTGGGCGATGGAACGTGGCGGGATCTTCAAGGGCCGCTATCATGTACTCGGCGGCACCCTTTCCGCACTCGACGCCGTGGGGCCGGATGATCTGCGTATCCCGCTGCTGGTGGACCGCGTCCGGGACGGCGTCACCGAAGTAATCCTTGCCCTGAACGCCACCGTCGATGGCCAGACGACCGCGCATTACATCGCCGACGCGCTGGCCGGATCGGGCGTCGCGATCACCTCACTTGCGCAAGGCGTGCCCATCGGGGGGGAACTTGATTATCTGGACGACGGCACGATCGGTGCAGCGCTCCGCGCGCGCAAGGCATTCTGACAAAAGATTTCAATGAGGGTCCGATACTATCAGGCAGACCGTTCATCCATCTCACGCCATCAGCGCCGCTGACGCATGTCGCGACCGATGCCCAATCTGATAATAATTCCCCGTCCGCGTCTGCAAATAGGGGGTCAGCGGAATGTCTTCCTGCTTCAGAAATCCCTGCGCCGGCAGCGCCCCGTCCCGTACCATCTCGATCACCGCAACAACCGAGGCTGATGTCGTCCAGGCAATCGCCGTCCGGTTTTTCCCGGCAATCTCAATCGGATAATAGGCCCGTACAAATTCCTTCCGCCGCATCCCCTGATCCGTCATGCCCTCGGCGGCGACATGCACATAAACCACGTCATCCTCTACCGGGGGTTTGGCATTCGTCAGGATCCGCCCCGCCTCTGCCCGGTTTTCCCGCATCAGCAGCTCGTGGAAAAAGAAATTCATCAGATCCACATGCCCCGGATAGCGCATCGTTTTGTAATCCAGATTCGCAATCTTTCCCGCATAGGTTTCGCACATCGTGCCGAGGCCCCCGCTTGTCGTGAACGCCTCAAGCTGCATGCCGTCTATGTAGATCGTCTCCGTCCATTCCATCGCACTGACGGTTTTCAGAACACCTTCCTCGATAACCTCACAATCATTCAGGTATTCGTTCACCACGCCCTCTGGTGACCAGTTGAACGCATATCCCAAAAGCCCGGTCGGGTTCTGCGGCAACGCACCCACCCGCAATCTGATCGACCGCACCTGATCAAACTGCTCCGCCAGATCAGCCGCGACAATCCCCACGAAACCGGGCGCAAGACCGCATTGCGGGGCCATCAGGCCTGTGCTGGTTTTCGCCAGTTCGCGGATATGCCGTGTCGTGGGCACATCCTCGGTCAGGTCAAAGTAGTGCAGCCCCAGATCATGCGCGATTGTCGAAACCCCGATGTTCAGGTGATAAGGCAGGCAAGACAGAACCGCTTCCTGGCCCATTAACAGGGATTTGACGGCACCAAGATCAGTCAGATCGGCGGCCTTTGTGGGGAATGACGCTTGGATGGCACGGCTATCCACACCTGTCACGTCGAATCCCGACCCAGCCAGAAGTTCGGCTGCCAGATGCCCGACCTTACCCAATCCCAAAACAGTAATCTTGCGGAATGTCATGTTTTTATCCTTGGAAATCAAACTTCACGCCCTGCGCCAGTGGCAGATTAGCGGAATAGTTCACGGTGTTCGTCTGCCGGCGCATATACCCTTTCCAGGCGTCGGAGCCGCTTTCGCGCCCCCCCCCGGTTTCCTTTTCCCCGCCGAACGCCCCGCCGATTTCTGCCCCCGACGGCCCGATGTTGACATTCGCAATGCCGCAGTCAGACCCTGCCGAACCCAGAAACGCCCCCGCCTCGCGCATGTTCAGGGTAAAGATGCACGACGACAGCCCCTGCGGCACGTCGTTCTGCATGTGGATCGCCTCATCCAGCGTGTCATAGCCCATCACATACAGGATCGGCGCAAAGGTTTCCTGTTTCACGGTCGCCGTCTGCCCCGGCATTTCCACCAGCGCAGGGGCGACGTAGGCACCGGCGGGTACACCTTCATGGACGCTGTGACCCCCATGCACGATGCCGCCTTCCGCCTTGGCCTTCGAAAGGGCTGACTGCATGTGGTCCCGTGCGGCGCCATCCACCAGAGGGCCGATCAGCGTGCCCTCCGCACGTGGATCACCGATCCGCAGGCTGGCATAAGCCTTCATCAGCTTTGCCACCAGATCCTTTCTGATCGATTCATGAACGATCAGTCGGCGAAGCGATGTACAGCGCTGGCCTGCCGTGCCCACTGCGGAAAATACAATCGCCCGCACCGCCATATCCATGTCTGCAGACGGGGCCACGATCATCGCATTGTTGCCCCCAAGTTCCAGAATCGACCGGCCGAACCGCGCTGCCACCTTCGGTCCCACCACCGACCCCATCCGCGTCGACCCCGTGGCCGAAATGATCGGTACATCCTTTGACGCCACCAGTGCCTCGCCCACCGCCGGCCCGCCGATCACCAGTTGCACCAACCCCGCAGGCGCGTCGCCAAAACGTTTCAGCGCACGGTCCATGATCTTCATGCACGCCATCGCCGTCAGCGGCGTCTTCTCCGACGGTTTCCAGATCACCGGATCACCGCAAACCAGCGCCAGCGCCGCATTCCACGACCACACGGCGACAGGAAAATTAAAGGCCGAAATGACACCCACCGGCCCCATCGGATGCCATGTTTCCATCATCCGGTGACCCGGACGCTCCGACGCGATGGTCAAACCGTAAATCTGGCGTGACAGACCCACTGCGAAATCGCAGATGTCGATCATCTCCTGCACTTCGCCCAGCCCTTCCGAGGTGATCTTGCCAGCCTCCAGCGTGACAAGCGCCCCCAACGCATCCTTGGATGCGCGCAGTTCTTCGCCTAGCAGGCGGACAAGTTCGCCACGACGAGGCGCTGGCACATCCCGCCACAGCTTGAAGGCCGACTGTGCAGCAGCGATGATGCCGGGCATGTCGGAAACGGCAGTTTCCCTCAGGTCTGCAAGCGTGGATTCATCGATAGGCGAACGAACGTTCATCGTACCGCCCGTCAGTTCGGATTGGGTCAATCCCACCTTCGCCAGAATCTCTTGGTTGGTCATAGGTTTCTCCTTCAGGTCACGCTTGCACGCTGATCTGGCAGTCCCATGGACACCAGCAGCGGACTATTTTGTTGCAGGGTTTGAAAATCATTCTTGCAGGTCATCCCGCGCCAGTTGGCAAGGATCAGGCTTTGTGCGACGGCCCCACCCAATGTCGTCCCCGGTCCCGCGATGATGAACAGATCCGGCGCGAATTCGCGGGCTGCGGTGGCAACGGCGCGGGTGAAATCATATGGTTCAATGACCTGCGCGCCCAACGTGTATTCCCACAGTGCGGCAGTCTCCGCAGCCCCCGGCCACCAGATATGCCCGCGCCCGTCGATCAGGGGTTTTTGTGGCTGCCCGAACAGGTCTGGCGACAGGCGGGCGCGACCTTGCGCCGCGACAGGGGCCTGAAGCCGGGTATGAAACGCCGCATGATTTTGCAGCCGCAGGGGAAACCGGTCTTGCGCAGGCACCGCTGCCTCAAACGCCCCAAGTCCCGCCTCGTTCCCGCCCAGAACCAGCATGCCGCCAATGTTGATCGACAGGGCGAGCGTGTGGTCCGGCCGCGCGTCAATTTCGGCAACAAGCGCCAGCAGACCGGCCTTCGCCACCGGATCGTCACGCCAGTCCGCCCCCACGAACGGGTAAAGCACCTGGCCCCCGATCAGGCTGTCCTGCATCAGCGTTCCCATGGTGTTGACCACCTGAAACCCGCCCATCGGTGTCAGCGCGCCGCCGCAGGCAAGGGCGGAATACCAGCCCATGGAATTGCCCGTGACAGCCACAATATCCAAATCTTTCAACGACATGGCATCGCCCAACGTACAGGCATAGATCAATGCGCTGGCATTGTCGCCGCGCGTGTGGCGGGCCATGGAATAGGTGGCGGCGGTGTCCAGCGCGGTCAGGGTTTCCTGCCCCAGCGCCGTCCGCACCGCATCAAACTGCGCCAGCAAACCCGCGTCGGCAAAGTGCCGCGCAAGGCTGTCCAGTTCTGCCTTGCCATAGGTTCCGCGACCCGGACAGATCAGCACCGCCGTTCTCATGTCGCCCCCCCGATGGCCGCCGCAACGATGCTGTCGGCGGACGGCATCGTCGCCGCATAGGCAGGGCCCGTGGCGATGAAACTGTCCTCGGATGTGATCCGCGACGGGCTGTGCCCCGCCTCGGCCAACAAGGCCATCAACCCCTCAGCAGGCCCACCGGTGCGGCGGCATTCATCGACGATCAGAATACGCTGACAGCCCTTCACCGCCTCCAGCAGCGCCGCCACCGGCAAGGGCGAAAGCCAGCGCAAATCAATGATCCGCGCCTCCACCCCTGCCGCCTCGATCCGGGGCAAAGCCTGCCGCGACAAGTAATGCCCGTTGCCATAGGTCACAATCGCAAGGTCCGCACCCTGCCCCGTCACCCCTACCTCACCGAAACCGATCTGACGGTCTGGCGAGGGATAACGGGTCATCCATGCCCCGTCCTTTTCCGCATGCAAGTCGCGCATCGGATAAAGCGCGATGGGCTCCA
>JANMDH010000555.1:0-3423 GCA_031376195.1 Gemmobacter sp.
GCCCAGGCCTTCCAACGACTGCGCAAAGGCCGCGATGCCCAGACCCAGCCGCCATTTTGCCGCCGCGCCCAGCGCCTCGGTCTCCGGGTCGAGGATGAACACGGGGATCACGGGACGCCCCGACGCTGCGGCCAGCGTCAGCATCGGATGATCCGTCAATCGCAGATCGCGGCGGAACCAGAGGATCAGAGGCGCATCGGTCACAAGCGGAACTTTCACATTTCCAACATTTTACGCCAGACTGGCCCAGTCGGATGACTCTAACATATTCACATTGGCACAAATATCCCGGGGGGTGAGGACCGCAGGGACGAGGGGGGCAGCGCCCCCCTGTCTGAAAATCCTGTCTTTCAGGATTTTCCGGCTTACAGAACCGCGTCCAGTGCCCCGATCAGCTTTGTCACCTCATCCGCACTTGTGTAATGCACGAAACTCATCCGCAACACGCCGCGTTCCAGATCCACCCCCATCGCCGTCAGGGGACGCACCGCATAGAAATCGCCGCCCCCCGCCATGATCCCGTGGTCGGCCAGCGCGCCTGCCACGGGTTCGGCCGCACAATCCAGTGCCACCGCCACTGTCGGCGCGCGCTGGCCTGCGTCGCGCGGCCCGATCAGGCGCAGGTCGTTGCGCGCGGCCAGATAGTCGAGCAGGGGCTGCAGCAGCCGAACTTCGTGATCCCGCATCAGATCATGCACCGCAGCCCCTTTCGCCACCGCCGGGGCCTCGGCCTTGAAATGATGCGCATACAGTGCGTCGATGTAATCGGCCATGCCTGCGCTGGCGGCAATCTGGGCATGGTCCGGCCCGGCAGGCGTGAACCGTTTGTACAGGGTGTCGCCGTTGAAATAATGCGCTTGGTTCGGCAATTCCGCCCCGATCCCCGCCCGGATCACCATGATCCCCTGATGTGGCCCATATGTCTTGTAGGCTGAAAACAGATACACATCCGCGCCCAGCCCCGCCACATCCGGCAACCCGTGCGGCGCGTAACTGACACCGTCCACGCAGGTGTAGGCCCCCGCCGCCCGCGCCATGGCACAAATCTCGGCCACCGGATTGATTTCCGCCACCACGTTGGAACAATGCGGGAAACACACCAGTTTCACCTGCCCGTCCTCCAACAGCAGTGCCAGAGCCGCAGGGTCGAGATGACCCGTTTCGGGGTCGATTTTCCACTCGCGGACCTCGATCCCCTCATCCGCCAGCCGCCGCCAGACACCTGAATTCGCCTCGTGGTCCTGATCGGTGACCACGATCGCGCCGTTGCTGCCGCGCAGCCAGACCCGGACGGCCTGCGCCAGAACGAAGGTATTGGCACTGGTCGAGGGTCCGAAGGACAGCTCTTCGCGCGCCACCCCCATCAGCGCCGCCAGCCGCGTCCGCGCCTCGTCCATTTCCGCCCCGCCCGCCTGCGAGGCGGCGTAGGGCGCATAGGGCTGCACCTTGCGGTCGTGATAGAACCGGGTCAGGCGGTCGATCACCGGCTTGGCCGTGTAAGACCCGCCCGCATTTTCAAAAAAGGCCTGGCCTGTCAGCGCGGGGCTGGCAAAGGCGGGGAACTGGGCGCGCACGAAATCAAGATCAAGAACGGGCATGAAGCATCCTGTAGGGTATGGCTGTAGGGTCTGAAACAACGCGCGATCCTAGACGGTTGTATCCGTTGGGCAAGGCCCAACCGCGCCTGCCATCAGGGGCAGCTGCCCGGTCGTTGGGCGGAACCTTGCTATTATTTGATCAAATTACACCACTGCGGTGAATTCTGCGTTATTTCTTGGCAAATCCCTTTACGTCGGGGCTGGAGATACCAATCTTAATTCCATAGCCTGCTTTTGCCGCATGCGGACGATCCGCAGAGATATCCGCGACGCCAACCAACAAACGAGAGGTCACATGAAACTTCGTCACGCCCTTCTGGCAAGCGCCTTTGCCTTGTCCGCGCTGCCCGCCTTTGCCGCCGATCCCGAATTCACGGCCTTTGACTGGGCCGGATGGGAAAACGCCGATCTGATGGCCGGATATACCGCCAAGAATGGCGTGATGCCGACCTACAGCTTTTTCGCCGATGATGACGAGGCGCTGCAGAAAGTATCATCCGGGTTCAAGGTGGATATCGCCCATCCGTGTTCGCAGATGATCCCGAAATACCGCGAGGCGGGCTTGATCGAGCCGTGGGACACATCGAAAATCCCCGAATTTGCCAATATCGCGCCGCGCATGCTCGACAGTGCGGCGTTCAAGGATGATCAGGGCGTCTGGTTCATCCCGACCGATTACGCCTATACCGCCATCGCCTATAACACGACGGATGTTCCGGCCGAGGATGTGGCCACGCTGAACATCTTCAAGGACCCGAAATATGCGGGCCGTATTTCGCTGCCCGACAATACGGATGATGTGTGGTCGCTGGCCCTGCTGGCCACAGGCGTGACTAACTGGGATGCTGTGACGGATGAACAATTCGCCGCCGCCGCCGCATGGCTGCGTGAAGTGCATCCGAATGTGCGGACCTATTGGTCCGACCCTTCGGAACTGGCGCAGGTGATGGCGTCGGGCGAGGTGCAGGTGGCGTGGTCGTGGAACGACGCGGTGGCGATCATGCGCAGCGAAGGGTTCCCGGTGGGCTTTCAACGCCAGCCAGCCGAAGGGGCAGCCACCTGGTTCTGCGGAATCGTGAACATGAAGGACGCGCCGGGCAATGAGGAAAAGGCCTATGATTTCGTAAACGCGTTGCTGGCCCCATCGTCGGCCCCTGTTCTGTTGCGGGATTTCGGGTATGCGAGCGCCAATGATGCGGCGATGGCGGCACTGCCGGTGGATCAGTTGAAGGCGGCGGACGTGGACCCGATCACGACAACCCTGCTGTCGCAAACCCCGCTGAGCGCCGACATGCGCGCAAAGATGCTGGAAGAGTTCGAGGCGATCAAAGCCGGGTTCTGATCCGGGCATGATGTCAAAGGACGCCCGTCGGGAAACCGGCGGGCGTTTTGCTTTGGGGCGGTTCGTAAAGGGCGCGGGATGCGACGGCGGAGGGGGCCGGGTCGGCGGGAGCAGCCGTTTCGTCCCGCGTCGCGCGCGTCAGCACGACCGGCAGGCAAGCCAGCGGGCACCGTCGCGTGCGAACATCAGGCCGCTGGTCGCCGTCCGCAAGACACTGCCTTCCCCAACACCTTTACACTTCCTGAACCGATACCCGTAACCATCTGATTTCCATCGACTTACCCTTTCTTGCACGCGTGCAAGGACGGTGCTTGCGCACCCGGCTGCCCCACCCTATATTGAATGTGTCCCGGGTAACCGGGACTATGGCGATAAACGCACCCATAATAAGCGGATCGGACCCGGGGGCGGTACCCGGCGACTCCACCAAATCTTACCCTGCATTGGGGGCGGAGGGGGTCGAAACAGGATCGACGAACGTCC
>JANMDH010000014.1:0-3677 GCA_031376195.1 Gemmobacter sp.
ATGGCGGCCCGCAACCCGGCCCCGGCAGCACCCCAGATGATGGGGGACGATGCGGCAGGGTTTGTGGCCCCACGTCCGCGTGCGACAGGAACACCGTCACCCGAGGCACTGGCGCGTTTGCAGGCTGCGGTGAACAAGAACCCCGGTATGGCACGCCCCGCATCGCCCGCGATGCAGCGACCGGCTGCGGCAGCGCCGGCCCCGGCCCCGGCCCCGCGTGTGGCGGAAAAACCGCGCTTTGGCATCGGGTCGCTGATCAACCGGATGGCAGGCAACAGTGCCGAGGTGGCCCCGGAACGGCTGTCCCCGTCGCAGCGCGTGCAGCCGCAAGTGTCGTCCTATGACGACGAACCGGAGTTGACAGCGGATCAGGAACGGATCGAGATTCCCGCCTTCCTGCGTCGTCAGGCGAACTGATCCCCGTTCACTAATCGATGCGTAAAAGCCCGGGCAACCGGGCTTTTTCTTTATACATGCCAATGACTTGACCTGTCATTGGCGGAAAGTGGCAGATGTCTTGCGCGCCTGTTACATCCCGTCACAAAGAGTGAGTTGTGATCAGGCGCGTGGCCACCTAGCTAACGGTCACGGAAGAAAAACTGCTTCCGTGACAGGCCACTTCGCGAAATGATCAGTCAAGCCGGGGTTTTCAGTGCAAGGCACGCTTAAAGCAAAAGTCGGGTTCACAGGCGTTGGCCTGCATTCCGGCGCGCCTGTGCGCATGGTGGTGAAACCCGCCTCGGCGAATTATGGCATCTGGTTCCGTCGCCTGGATGTGGCGGATGCCGACAATATGGTGCCTGCGCGCTGGGATGCGGTGCAACAGGCGAGACTGTGCACCCTGATCGCAAATCCGGCCGGAACCAGTGTTTCGACGATAGAGCATATCATGGCGGCCCTTGCGGGCTGTGCGATTCATAATGCGGTGATCGAGATTGACGGGCCGGAAGTGCCAATTCTTGACGGGTCGGCGGTCAGCTTTGTGCGGGACTTTCTGGCGGTGGGTGTGATTGAGCAGGCCGAACCCGTGCGTGCGATCCGGGTTCTGAAGGCGGTCGAAGTGCGCGATGGCGAGGCGCTGGCGCGGTTGGAACCGGCTGACATGCTGGAGATCGATTTCAGCATCGATTTCCCGGATGCGGCGATTGGCGAACAGACGCTTGCCTTGAACATGTCGAACGGGGCCTTTGTGCGGGAACTGTCGTCGAGCCGGACTTTTTGCCGCCAACAGGATGTCGATGCGATGCGCGAAAAGGGGCTTGCCCTTGGTGGCACGCTGGAAAACGCGGTCGTTGTCGAAGGCGCACGAATCCTCAGCCCCGGCGGGATGCGGCAGACGGACGAACCGGTGCGGCACAAGATGCTGGATGCCTTGGGCGATCTGGCCTTGGCGGGCGCCCCGATCCTTGGCCGATATACAGGCATTCGCGCGGGTCATGCGATGACCAACCGCCTGCTGCGGGCCGTGTTTGCGGACCCGGCAGCCTATGATCTGGTGGAATGCGGTTTGCAGACAGGATGCAAATTGCCGGGTGTGGGCGTTTTGCGGTCTGACGTGCCCGTGATCCACTGACGCAACGATTGCGCGAAAGGCGTTTTGCGCCCCGGATTTATCTGTGCTAACAAACATCTCGAACCAGTTCGGCGGCAGAATTTGCCGCCTGAAACAGGCAGGGTATCTTGCGGGCAGGACTGCGAAAAAGGGCGGGCGGTAATATGGCAGCGCACAAAGTCGGGGCGTTGATCCTGATGGCATTTCTGGCGGGCTGCGCGGGCAAACCGAAGGATCCGCCGCTTGACAGTTTCACGCCCGAAGAAATCTACAAACGGGGCGAGTTCGAACTGGAAACAGGGCGCACGCCGGAAGAGGCGATCCGCTATTTTTCAGAAGTTGAGCGGCTTTATCCCTATTCCGAATGGGCGAAACGCGCGCTGATCATGCAGGCGTTCAGCTATCACAAGGCCGAAGAATATGAGGATGCGCGGGCGGCGGCGCAGCGGTTTCTGGACAATTATCCGGGTGATGAAGATGCTGCCTATGCCAAGTATCTGCTGGCCCTGTCATATTACGATCAGATTGACGAGGTGGGCCGTGATCAGGGTCTGACGTTCCAGGCGCTGCAAGCCCTGCGCGATGTGATCGAAGAATATCCTGACAGCGAATATGCGCGGTCGGCGATCCTGAAATTCGATCTGGCCTTTGACCATCTGGCGGCCAAGGAAATGGAAATCGGGCGCTATTACCTGAAACGAGGCCAGTATACGGCGGCGATCAACCGGTTCCGTGTGGTGGTCGAGGATTTCCAGACGACGACGCATACGGCAGAAGCCTTGCACCGTTTGGTGGAATGCTATCTGGCGCTTGGCCTGACGGACGAGGCGCAGACGTCTGGCGCGATCCTTGGGTATAACTATCAGGGCAGCCCGTTCTATGAAGACAGTTACCGCCTGTTGACCGGGCAGGGGTTGAAGCCGGAAGCCAAGGGCGACAACTGGCTGAACACGGTGTACCGCCAGATGATCAAAGGCGAATGGTTGTAACGGTGCGCGGGGGCGCGCGCCGTGGGGATGGACCATAATGCTGCGATCGCTTGAGATCCGGGATATGCTGATCATCGACAGGCTGGCGTTGGATTTTCAACCGGGCCTGAATGTGCTGACCGGGGAAACCGGGGCGGGCAAATCCATTCTGCTGGAATCGCTGGGGTTTGTTCTGGGCTGGCGGGGGCGGGCCGATCTGGTGCGTCAAGGGGCGGAACAGGGCGAAGTGACGGCCGTGTTCGATCTGTTGGCGGGGCATGCTGCCTGTGGTGTTCTGGATGAGGCGGGCATTCCGAACGAGGGCGAGGTGATCCTGCGGCGGGTCAGTCACGCGGATGGGCGCAAGACGGCGTGGATCAACGACCGGCGGGCATCGGGCGATGTGCTGCGGGCATTGTCGGATACGCTGGTGGAATTGCACGGGCAGCAGGATGACCGGGGGCTTTTGAACCCGCGCGGGCATCGGCAGTTGCTGGATGATTTTGCGGGGCTGGATGCGGGGCCTTTGCGCGCGACGTGGGGTGCGCTGGCGGGGGCGCGCAAGGCATTGACGGGGGCGCAGGCGACGCTGGTGGCAGCGCAGGCAGAGGAAGATTTTCTGCGCCACGCGGTGGCGGAACTGGACAAACTCGCCCCCGAGGCAGGCGAGGAGGCATCGCTGGATCAGCGCCGCCGTCTGATGCAGGGGGCGGAACGCATCCGGGCCGATATCGCGCGGGCACATGCGGCGCTGGGCGATCAGGGGGCCGAAGGCCAGATGGTCGATGCGCTGCGCTGGCTGGAAGGGGCGGTGGGGGCTGCGGAAGGGCAGTTGGACGAAGCGTTGGCGGCGCTGGCGCGGGCGTTGAGCGAACTGGGTGAAGCGTCGCAGGGGGTGGAGCGGTTCCTGGCGGCAT
This sequence comes from Gemmobacter sp., assembly GCA_031376195.1. Classification (GTDB taxonomy): domain Bacteria; phylum Pseudomonadota; class Alphaproteobacteria; order Rhodobacterales; family Rhodobacteraceae; genus JANPIX01. Next base: position 3,438 of record JANMDH010000014.1, read on the forward strand.
TGGATTTCAACCCAAGTGATCTGGAGCAATTGGAGGAGCGTTTGTTCGCGATCCGCGCGATGGCGCGCAAGCATGGGGTGCTGGCGGATCATCTGGGGCCATTTGCCGATGATCTGCGCGCACGGCTTTCGGCGATTGATGATGGGGCGGGGGGGATTGATCGTCTGACCAACGCACTGGCCGTGGCCGAGGCGGCGTATCGGGCGGAGGCCGCCCGCGTGACGTCGGCGCGGATGGCGG
>JANMDH010000022.1:0-9862 GCA_031376195.1 Gemmobacter sp.
CTGCGCCGCGGGTGCTGGCGTTCAACGAGGGGCTGGCGGCGGAATTGGGGCTGGAGGTGACGCCGGATCAGGCGGCGGCGTGGTTTTCGGGGGCCGAGGTGCCTGAGGGGGCCGAGCCATTGGCGATGGCCTATGCGGGGCATCAGTTCGGCGGGTTTTCCCCGAGTCTGGGCGATGGCCGCGCAATGCTGCTGGCCGAGGTGACGGATCGTCATGGCACCCTGCGCGACATCCATCTGAAAGGATCGGGCCGCACACCGTTCAGCCGGGGGGCGGATGGCAAGGCCGCACTTGGGCCTGTCTTGCGGGAATATCTGATGGGCGAGGCGATGTTCGCGCTGGGTATCCCCACGACACGCGCCTTGGCAGTTGTGACGACCGGCGAACAGATATTGCGCGAAGACGGATTGCTGCCGGGCGCGATCCTGGCGCGGGTCGCGTCCAGCCATTTGCGGGTTGGCACGTTCCAGTTCTTTGCGGCACGGAGCGAGGTCGACAAACTGGCGCGCCTGCTGGATTACGCCATTGCCCGGCATGACCCCGATCTTGCGCCCGGTGATGCCTTGGGATTTCTGGAACGCGTGGCGCGCAGGCAGGCACGGCTGATCGCGCAGTGGATGGGTGTGGGCTTTATCCATGGGGTGATGAACACCGACAACATGACGATTTCGGGCGAAACCATCGACTACGGTCCCTGCGCCTTCATGGATGCGCATGATCCGGCGACTGTGTTCAGCAGCATTGATCGGCAGGGCCGCTATGCCTATGGCAACCAGCCCGCGATTGCGCAGTGGAACATCGCACGTCTGGCCGAGGCGCTATTGCCCCTGATCGACAAAGATGAGGATCGCGCGATTGATGCGGCGATGAAGGTGATCGCGGCGGTGCCCGGTTGGTATCAACTGGAATGGTCGCGGATGATGACGGCGAAGCTGGGGCTGCGGGACGCGGACGCAGCGCTTGCCCAGGACCTTGCCACCTTGATGACCGATGCTGCCGCTGATCACACGATGACCTTCCGCGCCCTTGCCCGCGCTGCCGACGGCGACGTGTCCGCCTTTCTGGCGCAGGTCCCGATGGGCAACGACTGGCTTGCCCGCTGGCAACCCCTGATCCGTGCCGACGCGCCCGCCGCGATCCGTGCCGCAAACCCGGTCTACATCCCGCGCAATCATCTGGTCGAAGAAGCACTGTCGGCGGCCACTGCGGGCGATATGGAACCGTTCGATCGGCTGCTTGACGTGATATCTGACCCCTTCACCGAACGACCGCAGTTTGATCGCTTCGCCCTGCCTGCGCCTGCCGGCTTTGGCCAATACCGCACCTTCTGCGGCACATGAGCACGGTTGTGGACCCCGCCGCGGCCATAGCCGATGATCAGCGTTTCGTCGCACGCGGCGTGGCGCATGTGCCGTTCGCCCCGGTCAACGACCCGATTTTCGTGTCTTTCGTCCTGCTGCCCAAGTTCACCATGCTGGCCTTCAGCGCGGCAATTGAACCGATGCGCATCGCCAATCAACTGACCGGGCAGGCGCTGTTCCACTGGCAGACCCTGTCCGAAGATGGTGCCCCGGTGACGTGTTCCAACGGGGTGCCCGTGATGGTGGACGGCATCGTGGCAAAGTCCGACCCCAAGGGATTTGTTCTGGTCTGTTCGGGGGTGGAACCCGAAACCCAAGGCGGCCCCGCGCTGGGCGACTGGCTGCGCGCCCAGTGGCGGCGCGGGCGCACGGTGGGGGGGCTTTGCACCGGGGCCTATGCCTTGGCGCGGGCTGGTATCCTCAAAGGGCGCAGGTTTACCCTGCACTGGGAAAACATTCAGGGCTTTCGCGAAAGCTGGCCCGATCTGGAACCCGCACGGCAGGTATTCTGCATCGACGACCGGATTGTCACCTGCGCGGGCGGGGTGGCCGCCGCCGATCTGATCCTGAAGCTGATCCACGACCGTTTCGGCCCCGCCCTCAGCCAGGAAGTGATGAACATGTGCCTGCTGACCCGTCGCCGGGTCGAAGCGGATGAACAGACCACCTCGCTTGCCGCACGTCTGGGCACCCGCAACCCCCGCTTGATCGAGGCGATTTCCTATATGGAGGCCCGCATCGAAGAAACGTTCGATCTTGATGCCTGTGCGGGGCATCTGGGCATTTCGCGGCGGCAGATCGAACGGCTGTTCAGCCGCTATCTCGGCGTGGCCCCGGTGCGGTACATGAATGACCTGCGCCTTGCCCGGGGCAGGGCGCTGCTGGCGGAAACGGATATGAAGGTGACCGACGTGGCAATGGCCTGTGGCTATGCCAGCACGTCGCATTTTTCCAAATCGTTCCGATCCCGCTTTGGTGTTTCCCCGCACCGCTTTTCGCATTTCGGCGGCGCGGTGCGGGCAGGGCTTTAATGCCCCGCGATCTGCCGCGCCTTTGCCACCAGCACCTCGGCCTGCCGGATCGAGGCATAATCGATCAGCCGACCGTCCAGTGAAACTGCCCCCAGCCCCTTCGCCTCCGCCTCGGCCATCGCCGCCAGAATGCGGTTCGCCCGCGTCACCTCGGCCTCCGATGGGCTCATCACCTCGTTCGCCAGCGACAGCTGGCTCGGGTGTATCGCCCATTTCCCTTCACAGCCCAGCACCGCCGCGCGTTTCGCCGCCGCGCGGTAGCCATCCGCATCCTGAAAATCGCCGAATGGCCCATCAATCGGGCGCAGCCCGTTAGCCCGCGCCGCGACCACCATCCGCGCCAGCGCATAGTGCCACATATCGCCCCAATGCACCTGACGGCTGCCATCCTCCAGCGGGTCGGTCAGCACCGCATAATCCGGGTTCACGCCCCCGATGATCGTCGTGCGCGCCCGCGTGCTTGCCGCATAATCCGCCACCCCGAAATGCAGCGATTCATTCCGCTTTGACGCCCCGGCAATCGCCGACACGTTCTGCATGCCCAACGCGGTCTCGATGATATGCTCAAACCCGATCCGCTTTTTATAGCCTTTCGCCGCCTCGATCTGCGTGACCATCATGTCCACTGCATAGACATCCGCCGCCGTGCCCACCTTGGGCACCATGATCAGATCCAGCCGTTCGCCCGCCTGTTCCACCACATCCACCACGTCCCGGTACATGTAATGCGTATCCAGCCCGTTGATTCGCACCGACATGGTCTTCTTGCCCCAATCCATGTCGTTCAGCGCCTTGATGATGTTCTTGCGCGCCTGCGCTTTCTCATCCGGGGCCACGGCATCCTCTAGGTCCAGAAAGATCACGTCCGCGTCGGATTTCGCCGCCTTTTCAAACATCTGCGGCTGGCTGCCCGGCACGGCCAACTCGCTGCGGTTCAGGCGGGCAGGGGCCTGTTCGATGACGTGAAAGCTCATGGGCGCAGTCCTTTATGGGGGTGTCAACTTGCGCCTAACGACCGGAAAGATGGGGGCGCTGTCAAGCAAGATTATTGCGCGGCGGATTTTGAACAGCTCAAGGCTAGACCTGAATGCCGGCGTTTTTCACATCAGTCTGTAAAAAGTCATTGCCGACAAACAGCAGGGGGCAGCCCTGTTCAATAGCCAGTGCATAGGCAAAACAATCGCCAAAATTCAATGCTGCTGGGTGGTGTCCCTTACCCCAAACTGCGTAAGCTGCCGCAGCCCGACGCGCAGATGTGGGCATCAGAGGAATGATCTGTAATCCAAGCCCTTCGATCAGTTCAGCCATGTCTGTGCCAATATTCTTGTTGTCGGCGACAATCAGTGCTTCGGTGAGTGTGGCTGCGGACATCATCAGAACACTCGACCGCGCCAGCGCTGTCTTGCAGGCATCAGCCGCTGGTTCGTTCAACAAGATCGCCATCAGGGCCGACGTGTCGACCACGATCATTTCGGAAGGCCATCCTCGTCATAAAGGAAATCCTGACTGCGTTCCGCCGTCGTACCTGGCTTCGCTTTTGCGGCGGCACTTTTGCTGAGGCGGTCAATCAGGTCGCATTTGTGTTGAAACGAAACTTCCCGCTGCACAGGGACCAGACGCATCACCGGCTGACCATGACGGGTTAACACGATATCATCCCCCGCCTCCGCACGACGAACAAGGTCGGTCAACTGGGCTTTGGCATCGGTGACAGAGATCTGCATGGGGGCCTCCTTCTCTGTTTAATATGGACCATATAATGGTCCAATTCAAGCCCACCCTTACCGCACCTCGCGCATCCGGGCCTCACCCGGCAGCCTGCTGCCGTAATAAAACGCAATCGCCTGCGCGCGGTTTGTGACGCCCAGTTTCTCGAACAGGTTCGAGAGGTGAAACTTCACCGTATTCGCCGAAATCTCGAAATCCCGCGCCAGTTCCTTGTTCGTCAGACCCCGGCTCAGGCTTTCCAGCAGCCCGCGTTCGCGCCGGGTCAGTTGCGCAATCGGGTCGGCGGCAAGTTCGCGCAAATCGAGAAACGGGAACACCATCTGCCCCGCCGCCACCGCCAGACAGGTGTCGAGCAGCGCCGCCACGGGCCGGTTGCGCCCGACAAACCCCGCCGCACCCGCCAGCATTGCCTGCCGCGGCACTTCACCCAGGCCATCATCGCCGTAGACCACGATGCGCGGCGCATTGGCCTGATCGCGCAGCACCTCAATCAGTTTCTGTCCGCCCAAGGCGGGCAGCGTCCAGTCGATCACGCCCACCGTCACCGGAACGCGCATCACGGCCCCCAGAAAGCCTTCGGCGGTGGCACTGGTGGACACCAGCGAAAAGCGCAGGTCGCGGTCAAAGATTTCCGACATCGCCGACAGGACCAGCGGGTTGCCATCAGCAAGCGACAGCGACAGGGGCGGGGCGGTCGGGATCAGCGGATTAAAGGCCATACGAACGCTTAGCCTACCTATATGAAGGGGGATGCTTGGTATTCGACCGCATACTTCGCTATATTGATAGGTAATTACCTACCCAACTAGTTACCCATAAGCAGTGATTAGGCAGGTTGTGCCAAAATTTCAATCAGATTTTATGACGGTAATATAACGCATGTCAAAGTCGGGCATCTGGGAGGATGGGAATGCAAGGAACACGGGGGCTATTCGTGCCGGGGCCGACCAATGTGCCCGAAGAAATTCGCCGCGCCATCGACGTGCCGATGGAAGATCACCGCGCGCCGGATCAGCCGAAATTCCTGCTGCCCTTGCTGGCTGACCTCAAGCGCGTCCTGAAAACCGAAACGGGAACGCCGTTCGTGTTTCCGGCATCCGGCACGGGCGGCTGGGAAGCGGCGATCACCAACACGCTGAACGAAGGTGATACCGTGCTGTCGGCCCGCTTTGGCCAGTTCAGCCATCTGTGGATCGAGATGTGCAAGGCGATGGGCCTGAACGTCGAGGTGATTGACTGTGAATGGGGCACCGGTGTTCCGGTGGATTTGATCGCCGAACGGCTTGCGGCGGACAAATTCCACAAGATCAAGGCGGTGCTGACCACCCATAATGAAACCGCCACAGGGGTGACCAGCGACATCGCCGCCGTGCGCCGCGCCCTTGATGCTTGCGGGCACCCGGCGCTTTTGTTCATGGACGGCGTTTCCTCGATCGGCTCCATCGACTTTCGCATGGAAGAATGGGGCGTCGATATCGCGGTTTCGGGCAGCCAGAAGGGTTTCATGCTGCCTGCAGGCCTTGCCATCATGGCGGCGAGCGCCAAGGCCATGTCGATGACCAAAACCGCCAGAATGCGGCGGTCTTATTTCGATTTCGACACGATGGCCGCCTCGAACGCGACTGGCTATTTCCCCTATACCCCGCCGCTGCCCATGCTGCGCGGCCTGCGGGCGTCGCTTGACCGGATGTTCGACGAAGGCCTCGACAATATCTTTGCGCGCCACCACCATCTGGCCGAAGGTGTGCGCCGCGCCGTGGCGGGCTGGGGCCTGACCACCTGCGCGAAAGACCCCAAATGGAATTCTGATACCGTCACAGCAATCGTTGTCCCCGAAGGCCACGATGCGCGCCGCGTGATTGCGCGCGCCTATGAACGCTATGGCCTCAGCCTCGGGGCAGGGCTGAACGTGCTGTCGGGCAAGGTGTTCCGCATCGGGCACCTGGGCGATCTGAACGAACTGATGCTGATGATGGCCCTTGGGGGCGCGGAAATGGCGATGCGCGATGTGGGCATACCCATTGTGGCCGGGTCAGGCGTGGCGGCGGCGGGCGAATACTGGCGGTTGTCAAACCAGCCTGCGGTCATGGCAGCGGCGGAATAGGGGCGGGGACATGGACATTCACGAATACCAGGCAAAGGAAATCCTCGGCCGTTTCGGCGTCGGCGTCCCCGAAGGCGCGCTTGCCTACAGTCCTGAACAGGCGGCCTACCGCGCCCGCGAATTGGGCGGCAACCGCTGGATCGTCAAGGCGCAGATCCACGCCGGCGGGCGCGGCAAAGCTGGCGGCGTGAAACTATGCTCCTCTGACGCGGAAATCCACGACGCGGCAGATGCCATGTTCGGCCAGCGCCTTGTGACGCACCAGACCGGGCCTGAGGGCAAGGGCGTCTACCGCGTCTATGTCGAAACCGCCGTCCCGTTTGAGCGCGAGATTTATCTGGGCTTCGTGCTCGACCGCTCCAGCCAGCGGGTGATGATCGTCGCCTCCTCCGAAGGCGGGATGGAGATTGAAGAGATCAGTGCGAACCGCCCTGAGTCCATCGTGCGATCGACGGTTGAGCCTGCCGTGGGCCTGCGCGAATTTCAGGCGCGCGAAATTGCGAAGGCGCTGAACATTCCGGCGGAATTGACCCAACAGATGGTGCGCACGCTGCTGGGCTGCTACCGCGCGTTCCGCGATCTGGACGCGACCATGGTGGAGATCAACCCGCTGGTGATCACGGTCGACAAACGCATTCTGGCGCTGGATGCGAAAATGACATTCGACACCAATGCCATGTTCCGCCACCCCCAAATCGCCGAGTTGCGCGACAAAAGCCAGGAAGACCCGCGCGAATCACAGGCCGCCGACAGGGGCCTGTCCTATATCGGGCTGACCGGGAACATCGGCTGCATCGTCAACGGCGCGGGTCTTGCGATGGCCACGATGGACACGATCAAACTGGCCGGGGGCGAGCCTGCGAATTTCCTTGATATCGGGGGCGGGGCCACGCCGGAACGCGTGGCCAAGGCCTTCCGGCTGGTGACATCTGACAAGAATGTGCAGGCAATTCTGGTCAACATCTTCGCGGGCATCAACCGCTGCGATTGGGTCGCCGAAGGGGTGGTTCAGGCGCTGCAGATGACCCCGGTGGATGTGCCCGTGGTGGTGCGTCTGGCCGGTACGAATGTCGAGGACGGTTTGAAAATCCTCGCCAAATCCGGCCTGCCGATCATCCGCGCGACAAGTTTGATGGAGGCAGCCGAACGCGCTGTCATGGCCTGGCGCAACGATCAGGCGCAGAACACCAAGGTAAGGGCTGTGAAATGAGCATCCTTCTGACCCGCGAAACCCGCGTCATCGTTCAGGGCATCACCGGCCGCATGGCCCAGTTCCACACAAAGGAAATGATCGACTACGGCACCAACGTGGTGGGCGGCGTGGTCCCCGGCAAGGGTGGCGAAACCGTGCACGGCGTGCCCGTGTTCGACACCGTGAAAGAGGCGGTGGCAGCCACGCAGGCTGAAGCATCCCTCGTTTTCGTGCCACCCCCCTTTGCCGCCGACAGCATCATGGAGGCGGCGGATGGCGGCATCAGATACTGTGTCTGTATCACCGACGGCATCCCCGCGCAGGACATGATTCAGGTAAAACGATACATGATGCGCTATCCGCGTGAACGCCGTATGGTGCTGACCGGGCCGAATTGTGCGGGCACGATCACACCGGGGCAGGCGTTGCTGGGCATCATGCCGGGGCATATCTATCTGGCGGGGCCGGTGGGCATTGTCGGGCGGTCCGGCACGCTGGGCTATGAGGCGGCACAGCAGTTGAAGGATCGCGGCATCGGGGTGTCGACATCCGTCGGCATCGGCGGCGACCCGATCAACGGATCGTCCTTCCGCGACATTCTGGAACGGTTCGAGGCCGACCCCGAGACACAGGTCGTCTGCATGATCGGCGAAATCGGCGGCCCGCAGGAGGCTGAGGCTGCGGAATACATCCGCGACCACATGACTAAACCCGTGATCGCCTACATCGCGGGCCTGACCGCGCCCAAGGGCCGCACGATGGGCCACGCGGGCGCAATCATCAGCGCGTTCGGCGAAAGCGCCAGCGAAAAGGTCGAAATGCTGTCCGCAGTCGGCGTAACGGTGGCCGAGAACCCCAGCGTCATCGGCGAAACGATTGCCCGGGTGTTGCAGCGCAAGGCAGCGTGAACGACGACTGGCGGAACCCGACCCCGGGTTCCGCCCTGTCATTTTGCCATCAGTTTGTGTCAGTGCTGAAGGCCTTTTTCAACGCAGCCGTTGCGAATGACATCGCGTCCTTGGCTTCGTCAATTACGGGCGCCATGCCGAAGAATTCGTGGGTCACTCCGGCATAGGTTTCCTTGCTTACGTCGACGCCTGCCATCACAAGTCTGTCCGCCAACAGATCGCCTTCACTGCGCAGCGGGTCTATTTCCGCCAGTACGATGGTGGTCGGCGGCAGACCGGCCAGATCGTCGCGAGCCACCAGATTGATGCGCGGATCGGCGGTTTCGTCCACCGAGGTGAACACCTGCGAGAAGAACCATTCCATTCCGCCTCTGCCAAGGGGCGCGGCCTGCGCGTTGACGGTGTACGACTCGGTGGTCATATCGTTTCCCGCAATCGGATACACCAGCAGCAGTGCATCCGGCTGGGTGGTGGCTTTGCGGTCCCGCGCCTCCAACGCCACGTTCAGGGCAAGGTTGCCGCCAGCACTTTCGCCCGCGACCGCCAGACGTTCCGTGTCCGCGTTGAAATCCTGACCATGCGCTACCACCCATTCATAGGCTGCATAGGCGTCTTCGTGCATGGCGGGAAACTTGTCTTCAGGGGCTTGCCGATAGTGGGCGGACACGACAATCGCGCTGGCCCCATCCGCGAGGGCGCGGGCTGATCCGTCATAGGTGTCAAGATCCGCGATCACCCAGCCACCGCCATGGTAGTACAGGATCACGGGGAAAGGTCCCGCACCGGCAGGGGTGTAGACGCGCGCCGGAATCTCCCCCGCTGGGCCGGGGATCGCCATATCCTTTGTCGCGATTGCCGCCAAAGCCGGAACAGGCGCGATACCTTTGTCGGCCATCACCGCGACGACGGCGTCGGCAGGCGTGGGCTGGCTGCGTGCCTCGTCAACACTGATGGTGCCAAGCGGCTTTGCACCCAGTTCCGCCAGTTTGTCGAGCACGGCTTTCATCTGGGCAGTTGGCATAGCCATTTCCTGCGCCATCGCCGGGTGCGGCGGCACGGCCGTCGTCAGCAGTGCAGATGTCAAAACAATCGTATTCAGGGATGTGCGTGTCATGATGATTCTCCGATGGGGTGCCCCTGCATAACCCCCGGCGGCACCGTTCGTTCCCGGCAAGCCACGAACGGGCCTCAGCGGCACCTCTGGATCTGTGCGGCCAGATCGCTGTCGGCCAGATCGCTGTCGACGGGTGTCCTACATCACCGCTCCCATCTGCCACGGCACGAATTCGCACCCGCCAACCGAAGCGAGTACATCCGTTCAGCCCCGTCCGTGGGGCGAATCGCGGGTCGTTGGCGATCCATCGGTCAGGGATGATCGCACGCGCCGCGCGACCCGGCAAGCGTCGGGGGAACGAAATCTTGACCGAGAACCTCGAGCGACCCCCTCGGAGTCTGTACCGGGCCGGTACCGGAGGGGCAGATTGTGGGTGGTTCTCGGGCCAGAAGAGGTTCCTCCGTCCGGGGCTGGCGGATCGAAC
>JANMDH010000142.1:0-2092 GCA_031376195.1 Gemmobacter sp.
AACGCAGCATCGGTGCCGACCGCAAACTGCCATTCGAACCGCACCCACACATAGGCAAGAATACCAAACGACCCTGCCAGAACCGCAAACAGCGCCGACCAGATCAATTCCGACGACACTTTCGGCCCCACCGATTCCACAGCCGGGAAGGTAATCGCCGGGTCTACGGTTTTCAGGGCGGCCTCGATCCGCTCTATCGTTTCCGGCGTCACCGCCTCGGCGCCGTCCTGGGCCTGAATGCGCACCATCGCGACATGCTGATCGTCCCGGAACGTCGGGTCGAACACCTCGGCGATCGACACATCGCCAAGATCGAGGGTGTTCATCGCTTCACGGTAAATTCCCACATCAACCGCTTGAGTTGATTCCGTCCGGATCGTCGTGCCGCCGCGAAAATCGATACCGAAATTCAACCCCATCGTGGCCAGCAGAACAAACGTGATCAATACCGCCACAAGCGACGCCCCGAAGGTCACATACTGCAAACGGAAAAAGTCGATGTTGGTCTTTTCGGGAACCAGTTTCAGCCGCATCGGTGACACTCCTCAGACGGTGATGGTTTTCGGACGCCGCCAAGCCATCCATGTTTCGATGATCAGGCGGGTGACGTAGACGGCCGTAAACATGGACGTGATGATCCCGATCCCCAACGTGACAGCAAAGCCACGCACCGGGCCGGAGCCGATCCAGAACATGATGATCGCCGTAATGATCGCCGTCACGTTGGAATCCGTGATCGCCGAAAACGCCTTTTCAAACCCGATTTCAATCGCCCGCGCAGGGCTCACGTTTTCTCGCAACTCTTCGCGAATGCGTTCATAAATCAGAACGTTTGCATCGACGGCCATGCCCATCGTCAACACAATGCCCGCAATACCCGGCAGCGTTAACGTGGCACCAATTGCCGACAAAACAGCAAACAGCAGAACGATGTTTACCGCCAGCGCCACATTCGCCATCACCCCGAACCACCCATAGCACGCGATCATGAAAAAGACGACAGCCACCATTCCCACTGCCGCCGCCAGACGCCCCGCGTCAATGCTGTCCTGTCCCAGTTCCGGGCCAATGGTGCGTTCTTCCAGGAATGTCATTTCCGCAGGCAGCGCCCCCGCCCGCAGCAGAACAGCCAAATTGGTGGATTCCTCCACCGTGAATTGCCCTGTGATGATCCCGCGCCCGCCGGGGATGGCACTCTGGATCACCGGGGCCGAAATCACCTCGTCATCCAGCACGATGGCAAAGGGTTTCCCAATGTTCGCCGCCGTGTATTCGCCAAACGCCCGCGCGCCCTGCGCATCGAACTGAAACTCCACTGACGGGCGGTTGTTCTGGTCAAACGCCGGCTGCGCATTCGTCAGCTCTTCCCCCGTCACCACCGGGGTTTCCTCCAGCACGTAATACACGCCCTCTTCCCCGACCGACGGCAACAGCAGGTTGCGCGGCCCCGCGTCCGCCCCGGCATCCGTCGTCTGGCGCACCACCGGGTTGAACGTCAGTTTCGCCGTCGTCCCGATCAGCGCCTTCAATTCCGCCGCCGACCCGATACCCGGCACCTGTATCAGAATCCGGTCCCCGCCCTGCCGCTGGATCGTCGGCTCCCGCGTCCCAACCTCGTCCACCCGTCGCCGGATGATCTCAAGGCTCTGCTGGATTGTCCGGCTGTCCGTGGCCACCCGTTCCGCCTCAGACAGTTGCACCACGATTTCGTCGCCGTCCTGCGCCACGTCGATGTCGTTCGATCCGATCCCTGTCAGGCTCACCACCGGCTGCGCCAGCGCCTGAACCGCTGCCAGCGCCACGGGCATTGCCGCCTGTTCCGAAATCGCAATCCGCAGAACACCTGGCACCGACGGCTGTCTGCGCACATTTCCCACCTGATCGCGCACATCGCGCAGCGCGTCGCGCACCTGCGGCCACAGCGCATCAATCCGCGATTTGTATACATCCGCCACCTGCACTTCGGCCAACAGATGTATACAAATCGCGGATTGATGCGCTGTGGCCGCAGGTGCGCGACGCGCTGCGCGATGTGCGCGATCAGGTGGGAAATGTGCGCAGACAGCCGTCGGTGCCAGGTGTTCTGCGGATT
>JANMDH010000145.1:0-2452 GCA_031376195.1 Gemmobacter sp.
TTGATGTCCGACCACGCGCAACGAGGCCGTCAATCTGGGCCTTCAATACGAGTGGATCGTGACTTGGCAATCGGACAACATTGACCCCGGCCGGGCTGGTGATGTTGCACTCCTCCGTCGGGTCAGAGGTTGTGGACGCGGTATAGTGTATTGCGGAAGACGAACTTGTGTAAGACGTAAAGTTGTTTGAAGTATCTGTACCCGACTTCATGTCAGCCCAAGTGAAAATTTCTGTCAAATCGGGGCGGACAATGTTCAAATCACTGAAAAACGCTGCGGTTGCGGGCAGTTCGACACATTCTGATCCGACGGTGTATGGCGCAGGCACATTTGCGAATTGCTCACGCAGTGTCTTCCCGATATTGACCTGAGCGTTGTACGGAACAATCGTCACGGACACATGATTTCCATCAGTGTCGACCATGACAGTGTCAATAAATTTCTTGGCGGCGACCTTCAGCGCCTCGATCTTCGTGCCTGTGCCTGCACTTTCGCGCATCGACCCTGACACATCGAGCACCAGAACGATTTCAATGTCGGGCACTTCCTGGGTTGCACCGCTCACCGCGGCGGCAGGCAGTTCGTCGATGCCCATCATGTGCATGTACTGTGGGTTGGTTTCGGCGACAGCGACGGCGCTGACGCGTTTGTAGATGTCGTTCGCGCCTTGCACGACTGTGACCGATTTAAGGTAATCCGTCAGGTCGGCTTTTGCGAAATAGTCGCGCACCACTGCTTCGGCATCAAGATCCTGGGTCAAGCTGGCTGCCGCCAAAACGGACCGATCAAGGGTCTGTTGAAGTTCGGTGCGCATCCGTTCGTGGCGCATCAGATCAACGGCCATGCCGCCAATCATCAGCATCAGCAGGAAAATGATCATGCCGAAGATGATCAGCGAACCATCCTCATCTTTACGGAACCTATTGACGGCCCTGAGGACCCCCCCCTTGTTCGCGGTGCGAGTGAAGAGACAATCTTGCAGATTTCTAACCTTCATAGACACCACTCCCCGCGGCGAAAAAAACGTTTAAACTTTACATGCACAAAAGATGCGCAGAATTCCCCACCTATTCGTTACCCTGCGGCATGGGGCGGAAATATGGCAAGCTCAACAAATCCGACACAAAATCGTAAAGACTGGAAACATTTAAAGTATTCATTGCCTTATTGTTGACGGTAAAGCAACAAATCCCATGACGTGTGCCGGTCCATGATCGAAAATTTGGCACAGGCTGCAAGGTAATCACGCGACAAGACGGCCACCCAACAGCGTTCATCGTGGTTTAACGAATCGGCTGCATACTGAATCTGCTAAAAATTTAGGCGAAATAAGAAAAGTGGGGTGAGTTCACCTGCAACCTCGGCTAAGGCTGCGCGGGCCCGGTGAAGGTAGAAGACTTTCGCGGCGATAGGGAGAGAATCATGCACGCAACCGGTGAGCCGAGTTTCCGTGAAAGCGTCGATCTGATGTTCAACCGGGCGGTGCGCCTGATGGATCTGGGGCCGGGGTTGGAACAGAAGATCAGGGTCTGCAATTCAACCTACACTGTGCGCTTTGGCGTGCGCCTGCGGGGCAAGATCGAAACGTTCACCGGCTATCGTTCGGTGCATTCGGAGCATATGGAGCCGGTCAAAGGCGGCATCCGCTATGCGTTGTCGGTTAACCAGGACGAGGTTGAGGCGCTGGCAGCGCTGATGACCTATAAATGCGCGTTGGTGGAAACGCCGTTTGGCGGATCGAAGGGCGGATTGTGCATTGATCCGCGGGCGTGGGACGAACATGAGCTGGAACAGATCACGCGGCGCTTTGCGTATGAGCTGATCAAGCGCGACCTGATCCATCCGGCGCAGAACGTGCCCGCACCGGACATGGGCACGGGGGAGCGTGAAATGGCCTGGATCGCGGACCAGTATGCCCGGATGAACACGACGGATATCAACGCGAAAGCCTGCGTAACGGGCAAGCCGCCGCATGCGGGGGGCATTCAGGGCCGGGTTGAGGCAACGGGGCGGGGTGTGCAATACGCGCTGCGTGAGTTTTTCCGCCATCCGGAAGACAAGGCCAAAGCGGGGATGACCGGGGGTCTTGAGGGGCAGTGCGTGATCGTGCAGGGCCTGGGCAACGTTGGATATCACGCGGCCAAGTTCCTGTCGGAAGAAGATGGCTGCAAGATCACGGCGATCATCGAACGCGACGGCGCGGTGGTGAATGAGGCGGGAATCGACGTAGATGCGCTGCGGCAGCATCTGAATGCGAACAAGGGGTCTGTGATCGGCTTTGCGGGCGGGACAGTAGTGGCCGAAGGGGCTGCAGTGCTGGAAAACGACTGCGACATCCTGATCCCGGCAGCAATGGAAGGCGTGATCCACAAAGGCAATGCGGGCGGCGTCAAGGCGCGGCTCGTGGTGGAGGCGGCGAACGGGCCGATCACCTTTGGCGGGGATGAAGTGC
>JANMDH010000218.1:0-8780 GCA_031376195.1 Gemmobacter sp.
ATTGGCCGGCTGAAGCCCGCCTCACCTTTGCTGCCAGATTTTATACACCTGAAGGTGCGTGCAAGCACGGCACCCTACGGACCGGATAGCAGGTAGGCTAAGCAGACTGCCCATCCTATGCGTCGTTATTCCAGTTCCACCAGCAGGTCCTTGGCATCGATCTGCGTGCCGGGCTGGACGTAGACCGCCTTGACCACTGCGGTGCGGTCGGCGTGCAGGCCGGTTTCCATTTTCATCGCCTCGATCGTCAGCAAAAGATCACCTGCGCGGACCTTTTGACCCACGGTGACGGCCAGCGAGGCGATGGAGCCGGGCATCGGCGCGCCGATATGGGCGGGGTTGCCGTCCTGGGCCTTCGGCTTGGCGGCGGTTTTTGCCTTGACCGCGCGGTTTGGCACCCGGATGACGCGGGGCTGGCCGTTCAATTCGAAGAAGACCTTCACATCGCCATCATCGGTGGTTTCCGCGACGGCCTGCAGGCGAATCTCCAGCGTCTTGCCGGGGTCAATTTCGGCGGTGATTTCTTCGCCTGCGGTCATGCCGTAAAAGAAGGTCCGGGTCGGCAGCACGCGCACGGGGCCATAGGCGCGGTGGCGCATGCGGTAATCCATGAAGACCTTGGGATACATGAGGTAGCCGTTCAGATCTTCGTTGTCGATCACCTCATCCTCGGCGTCATCCTGACCGAGGCGCAGGTCGGTCGCCAGTTTCGCGCGCGCCGCCTCCAGATCGACGGGGGTCATGCCTGCGCCGGGGCGGGTGGTCATGGCGGGTTCGCCTTTCAGGACCTTGCCCTGAATGCCGGGCGGCCAGCCGCCGTGCGGTTGCCCGAGGTTGCCTTTCATCATGTCCACGACGGAATCGGGGAAGGCCACGTCGATGGCGGGATCTTCGACCTGGGCGCGGGTCAATCCTTGGGCGACCATCATCAGGGCCATGTCGCCCACGACTTTGGAAGAGGGGGTGACCTTGACGATATCGCCGAACATCTGGTTGGCGTCGGCATAGGCCTGTGCGACCTCGTGCCAGCGTTCCTCTAGCCCCAGACTGCGGGCCTGAGCCTTGAGGTTGGTGAACTGGCCGCCGGGCATTTCGTGAAGATAGACTTCGGAGGCAGGGGCGGGCAGGCCGGATTCAAAGGCGGCATACTGGGCGCGGACATGTTCCCAGTAGTTCGACATCTGGCGGACGGCGGCGATGTCGATGCCGGTGTCGCGGTCGGTGTGGCGCAGGGCCTCAACAATGGAGCCGAGGCAGGGCTGCGAGGTGCCGCCCGAGAAGGCATCCATGGCGGCATCGACAGCATCGACGCCGGCATCGCAGGCGGCGAGGACTGTGGCGGCAGCGGCACCGGAGGTGTCATGCGTGTGGAAATGGATGGGCAGGCCGACCTCTTGCCTCAACGCCTTGATCAGGATGCGGGCGGCGGCGGGTTTCAGAAGGCCGGCCATATCCTTGAGGCCCAAAATATGCGCGCCTGCGGACTTGAGTTCCTGACCGCGCGAGACATAGTAATTCAGGTCGTACTTGGCGCGGTCGGGGTCAAGGATATCGCCGGTGTAGCAGATGGAGCCTTCGCAGACCTTGCCCGCCTCGACCACGGCATCCATGGCGACGCGCATGTTTTCGACCCAGTTCAGGCTGTCGAACACGCGGAACACATCGACGCCGGTGGCTGCGGCCTGTTTGACGAAGGCCTGCACGACGTTGTCGGGATAATTGGTATAGCCGACGCCGTTGGAGGCGCGCAGCAGCATCTGGGTCATCAGGTTGGGCATGGCAATGCGCAATTCGCGCAGGCGCTGCCAGGGGCATTCCTGCAGGAAGCGGTAGGCGACATCGAAGGTGGCGCCACCCCAGCATTCGACGCTGAACAGTTGGGGAAGGTTGGCGGCGTAGGCGGGGGCGGCCTTGATCATGTCGATGGAGCGCATGCGGGTGGCGAGCAGGGACTGGTGGCCGTCGCGCATGGTGGTGTCGGTGAGCAGCACCTTTTTCTGGGCGCGCAGCCAGTCGGCGACGGCCTGAGGGCCTTTTTGTTCCAAGAGGTTGCGGGTGCCCATGGCGGGTTCGCCCATGACGGCGGGGGGTTTGGGCATCTTCGCCTCGGCCGGGGGCATCGGGCGGCCGGCGGTTTCAGGGTGCCCGTTGACGGTGATGTCGGCGATGTAGGTCAGGATCTTGGTGGCGCGGTCGCGGCGTTTCTTGAAGTTGAACAGGTCGGGCGTCGTGTCGATGAATTTGGTGGTGTAGGTGTCGTTCAGGAAGGTCGGGTGTTTCAGCAGGTTTTCGACAAAGGCGATGTTGGTGGAAACCCCGCGGATGCGGAATTCGCGCAAGGCGCGGTCCATCCGGGCGATGGCTTTTTCCGGGGTCTGGGCGTGGGCGGTGACCTTGACCAGCAGGCTGTCATAATACCGGGTGATGACGCCGCCCGCATAGGCCGTGCCGCCGTCCAGACGGATGCCGTTGCCGGTGGCGGAGCGGTAGGCGGTCAGGCGGCCGTAATCGGGGATGAAGTTGTTCTGGGGATCTTCGGTGGTGACGCGGCATTGCAGGGCATGACCGTTCAGCATCACATCTTCCTGCCGCGCGACACCCGTCGCCTCGGCTAGGGTCTTGCCTTCTTCGATCAGGATCTGGGCCTGAACGATGTCGATGCCGGTGACTTCTTCCGTCACGGTGTGTTCGACTTGGACGCGGGGGTTCACTTCGATGAAAAAGAACTTGTTCGTGTCCATATCCATCAGGAATTCGACGGTGCCTGCGCATTCGTAGTTCACATGCGCGCAGATGCGGCGGCCGAGGTCGCACACTTCGTCCCGCTGGGCCTGGGTGAGGTAGGGGGCGGGCGCGCGTTCGACGACCTTCTGGTTGCGGCGCTGCTCGGTGCAGTCGCGTTCCCAGAGGTGATAGATATTGCCATGCTTGTCGCCCAATATCTGCACTTCGACGTGGCGCGCGCGCAGGATCATCTTTTCAAGATAGCCTTCGCCGTTGCCGAAGGCGGCTTCCGCCTCGCGCCGGCCTTCGCGGACCTTGTCGGCTAGTTCTTCGGGGCTATTGATGGGCCGCATGCCGCGCCCGCCGCCGCCCCAGCTTGCCTTCAGCATCAGGGGATAGCCGACTTCGGCGGCCTGTTTCTTGACCAGTTCCATATCATCGCCCAGCACTTCGGTGGCGGGGATGACGGGGACGCCTGCGGCCATGGCAACACGGCGGGCGCTGGCCTTGTCGCCCAGCGCCCGCATGGTTTCGGCGCGGGGGCCGATGAAGGTGATGCCCGCCGCATCGCAGGCCTCGACGAATTCGGGGTTTTCGGACAACAGGCCGTAACCGGGGTGGATCGCATCCGCGCCGGAATGGCGCGCGACGCGGATAATCTCGGGGATGCTGAGGTAAGCGCCCACAGGCGAGAGGCCTTCACCGATGCGGTAGGCTTCGTCCGCCTTGAAGCGATGCAGGCTGAGTTTGTCTTCCTCGGCGTAGACGGCGACCGTCTTTTTGCCCATCTCGTTCGCCGCCCGCATCACGCGGATCGCAATCTCGCCCCGGTTGGCGATCAGGATTTTCTTGAACTCGGGCATCGGGCGCACTCCGGCAACAGGAAACGGATGATCACACTTTAGGCATGCTGCAATGCAGCGCAAGCCCGCGCGTCACGATCGTGCAAAACTTCCTGCCAGCGTGAAGATCCTGTCGGGTCGCGACAGGCGGTTTTCAATCCTGCGCCTTGGCCACAAACAGCCACGCCATCAACAATGTGCCCAGAACCGTGATGACTGCGCCGGGTGCCACAATCGCGCTGACGCCGGTTTCAGACACCTGATATTTGCCGATGACCAGAACAACTACGCCGATCTCGTAAATCACAAGTTGCGGGAGGGCGAGTTTACTGTGGCCCATCGCGGGCCAGCTGCGATGAAACAGCCCGAATAACGCCGAGACGACAAAGCCCAGCAACCCCGCGTGGGCATGCGCATTGGAGTGGACCGTCAGGTCATTGATCCCGATGTAAATGCCAAATACCATTCCGCACAACAGCCAAACAAACGCGATCAAGATGAAGAGGCGGTCAATTCGCATCGGAATCTCCTGTATTTTGGGTCAAAGGACGTTTGCGTGCAGATGCTAATCCGTCTTGTATAGCGCTTTGCCGGGGCATCCGGACACCTAATTTTTGCAGGCCCGGTTTGCGGATGGTCCGGGAGCCATCACTGAATTGCGAACATTCAACGAACATGGGGTTTCCCTTGGGTCTGAATCGGGTTAGATTTTCGGTATGGATATTGATCACGATCCTTCTTTTGCAGCGGCGCTTCCTCTGTCGCAGCGCGCCATGGCTGCGCGGCCTGTGCCGTATCTGGATGATCTGAACCCGGCCCAACGCGCGGCTGTGCTGGCGCTGGACGGGCCTGTTCTGATGCTAGCGGGGGCGGGGACAGGGAAAACCAAGGCACTGACGGCGCGGATCGTGCATCTGTTGACCACGGGGCGGGCAAGGCCGAACGAGATTCTGGCGGTGACCTTTACCAACAAAGCGGCGCGGGAAATGAAGGATCGCGTGGGGCGGATGCTGGGGCAGGTGGCCGAAGGGATGCCCTGGATGGGCACCTTTCATTCGATCAGCGTGAAAATCCTGCGGCGGCATGCGGAACTGGTGGGGTTGAAGTCGAACTTCACGATTCTGGATACGGATGATCAGTTGCGCCTGCTGAAACAGTTGATCGTGGCGGCGAACATCGACGAAAAACGCTGGCCGGCGCGGATGCTGGCGGGGCTGATCGATGGGTGGAAGAACCGGGCCTGGGTGCCCGACAAGGTGCCATCATCGGAGGCGGGGGCGTATAACAACCGGGGGACGGAACTTTATGCTGCATATCAGGACCGGCTCAAGGCGCTGAATGCGACGGATTTCGGGGATCTGCTGCTGCATGTGGTGACGATCTTTCAGACGCACCCCGATGTGCTGGCGCAGTATCAGCGGTGGCTGCCGTATATTCTGGTGGACGAATATCAGGACACGAACGTGGCGCAGTATCTGTGGCTGCGGCTGTTGGCGCAGGCGCACCGGAACATCTGCTGCGTGGGCGATGATGACCAGTCGATCTATGGCTGGCGCGGGGCGGAAGTGGGCAACATCCTGCGGTTTGAAAAGGACTTTCCGGGGGCAGAGGTAGTGCGTCTGGAACAGAACTATCGGTCCACCGCGCATATTCTGGCGGCGGCGAGCGGCGTGATTGCGGGGAACGCCGGGCGGTTGGGCAAGACTTTGTGGACAGCCGGGGAGCCGGGCGAAAAGGTGCGGCTGATCGGCCATTGGGACGGCGAGGAAGAGGCGCGTTGGATCGGGGACGAGGTGGAGGCGATCCAGCGGGGGACGCGGGGCTGGGAGGCGGTCAGCCTGAACCATCAGGCGATTCTGGTGCGGGCAAGCCATCAGATGCGGGCGTTCGAGGATCGGTTTCTGACGATCGGGCTGCCCTACCGGGTGATCGGGGGGCCACGGTTCTATGAACGGTTGGAAATTCGCGATGCGATGGCCTATTTCCGGATGGCTGTATCCCCCGATGATGATCTGGCGTTTGAGCGGGTGGTGAACACGCCAAAGCGCGGTTTGGGCGAAAAGGCGCAGCAGGACATGCAGCGCGTGGCGCGGGCGGCGGGCGTGGGTCTGTTGGACGGGGCGCGGGAATTGCTGGCGCAGGGGGCGATTGGCGGCAAAGGGGCGGGGCAGTTGCGCGCCTTTGTCGACGGGGTGGACCGCTGGCATCAGGCGACGCGGGTGCCCGACTATGACCATGTGCGGCTGGCGGAGACTATTCTGGAGGAATCGGGCTATACCGACATGTGGCAACAGGACAAGACGCCCGAAGCGCCGGGGCGGCTGGAGAACCTGAAGGAACTGGTGAAGGCGCTGGAAGGCTTTGAAAACCTGCAAGGATTTCTGGAACATGTGTCCCTGATCATGGACAATGAGACGGAAGAAGCGGTGGAAAAGATCAGCATCATGACGCTGCATGCGGCGAAGGGTCTGGAATTTCCGGTGGTGTTCCTGCCGGGTTGGGAAGACGGGTTGTTCCCGAGCCAGCGGAGCATGGATGAGAGCGGGCTGAAGGGGCTGGAGGAGGAACGCAGGCTTGCCTATGTGGGAATCACGCGGGCGGAGCGGCTGTGCACGATCAGTTTTGCGGCGAACCGGCGGGTGTACGGGCAATGGCAATCATCCTTGCCGTCGCGGTTTATTGACGAATTGCCGGACGCGCATGTGGATGTTCTGACCCCGCCGGGCCTGTATGGCGGCGGCTTTGGTGCGGCGGGAATGGCCTCCACGCTTGAGGCGAAGGCGGCGTCGGCGGATGTTTACAATTCGCCGGGCTGGCGCCGGATGGAGGGC
This sequence comes from Gemmobacter sp., assembly GCA_031376195.1. GTDB lineage: Bacteria > Pseudomonadota > Alphaproteobacteria > Rhodobacterales > Rhodobacteraceae > JANPIX01. The sequence continues at coordinate 6,398 of JANMDH010000218.1, forward strand.
CGGGCTTCGACGCGACCCGTCAGCCAGCCGCGCAAGGCGCGCAATATGACGATTGATCTGAATGCGGTGCCGGCGTTTATCCTGGACGACCGGGTGTTTCATACGAAATTCGGGTATGGAACGGTGATCGGCATCGAGGGCGACAAGCTGGACGTGGATTTCGACAAGGCGGGCGAGAAGAACGTGATCGCGCGGTATCTTCTGGCGGCGGCGGATGCGGACGACGTGCCGTTCTGACGGCTGATCCGGTGCCCGCTTGTCCACCCTGCGGGTGACGTCGCTGCACCCAGCGACGTCACCCGCAGGGTGGAGAAGCGGGTTTTCGGGAGGGTCAGCGTGTGCGTGATCTGCTGCTGGCCCGCCAAAGCGACCGATCACAGGCATGCGGGCGGGGAACCTTTGCCGCTGAATTGCGCAGGTGTTGTGGGGGCGGAGCCATGTGCAGGTGGCCGAAAACAAAAACGGCGACACGGGGGAGGAGATCCGTGCCGCCGCCTTGTGTATGCGACAATGCAGGGGAGGAGATCTGCATTGCCGCGGGTGCAACCGGCCCCAGGGAGGAGGGAGGGGCCTTGGCTACGTCGTTCAGGGCTTAAGTGGCCCCGTATAGAAAGAGCGGCGACACCAGGGAGGAGGAACAGTGCCGCCGCTTTTGCAATAGGTCCGGGGAGGAGGATCGGACCTACGCAAGGAAACCTTATTTGCCGTATGCCGCCTCACGTGCGATTTCGGAAATCATCGAGCGGTGGATGCCCAGATCCGACAAGTCGCGATCCGTCAGACCGGACAATTCACGGGCGGTGCGGGCATAGACCCGGCGTTGGGCGACCGCTGATTTCAGCGAAGCCAGAACGGCGTTCAGGCGGTCGGCAATCAACGTGGTGCCGGTGCGTGTCGTGTTTACGTAAGCCATGATAAGCCTCATTCTTTCATTCTTGGCGCCAGCGTTGGACCGGATTGTCCCTCGTTGCGCTTTCCATGGACTGAAGATGGGGCACTTGCTGCGGACGCACAATAGCAATGCGGCGCAATGCTGCCATGCAGCATCTGCATAACTCGTTTGCTGCTTTTCCCTATGCTTTACATGCCCTTCGCCCGAATTTTGAGCGTTTGGTAAAGACGGCCTTGCCCTTTGTCGCAATGCGGTCATGTTTGCGCTGAAATAAGGCGGGGTGGGTCACATGGCTGTTACAAACGAAAGCGTGCTGGCGGTGCTGGGCGGGGTCATGGTGCCGGGCGGTGGCAGCCTTGTGTCGCGGGATTTGATTCGGGCGTTGGTGATCGAAGGGGATCAGGTGCGCTTTGTGATCGAGGCGGCGACGCCGGACGAGGCGCGGGCGATGGGGGCTGTTCAGGGGCAGGCGGAGGCGGCGCTGCTGGCGATGCCGGGGGTGGCATCGGTGCGGGTGGTGACGACCGCGCATGGGCCGGTGGCTGCGCCAAAAGCACCGCCGAGTTTGAAGATCGGCCAGCACCCGACGCCGCAACAGGGCGGGCCGCAGCGGGTGACGGGGGTGGACCGGATCATCGCGGTGGGGTCTGGCAAGGGCGGGGTGGGGAAATCGACCGTGGCGTCGAACCTTGCAGTCGCGCTGGCACGGGCGGGGCGGCGGGTGGGCTTGCTCGACGCGGATATCTACGGGCCGTCGCAGCCGCGGATGATGGGAGTTTCGGCGCGGCCGGCGTCGCCCGATGGCAAGACGATCATCCCGCTGAAGGCGCATGGGGTGACGATGATGTCGATCGGCCTGATGCTGAAAGAGGATGAAGCGGTGATCTGGCGGGGGCCGATGATCATGGGGGCCTTGCAGCAGCTGATCAGTCAGGTGGAATGGGGTGCGTTGGATGTGCTGATTGTTGATTTGCCGCCGGGGACGGGGGATATTCAACTGACGCTGTGCCAGCGGACGCATCTGACCGGCGCGATTGTGGTCAGCACGCCGCAGGATGTGGCGCTGCTGGATGCCCGCAAGGCGCTGGACATGTTTCAGAAGCTGAAAACGCCGGTGCTGGGGCTGATCGAGAACATGTCTACTTATATATGCCCCAACTGCGGGCACGAGGCGCATATCTTCGGGCATGGCGGGGTGGCGGCGGAGGCGCGGCGGCTGGACCTGCCGTTCCTGGGGGAATTGCCGCTGGATCTGTCGGTGCGGGTCGCGGGGGATGCAGGCACGCCGATTGCGGCGGGCGACGGGCCAGTGTCGGAGGCATACGCGCGGCTGGCGCAGCGGTTGATCGCGGGCGGGATGGCCTGAGATGTTACGGGAATTCATGGAACTGGATTGTGAGGCGCGCTGGATCGCGAATCGCGGGTTCGTGATTCGGGCGTGATCAGGTTGATCTGCCCAATTTGAGCGCGGATTTTTGCGACTTTTGGATC
>JANMDH010000225.1:0-2706 GCA_031376195.1 Gemmobacter sp.
GTCGCCCGCCATCCGCCGCAGACAGGGTGAAAAAGGATTTCAGTTTGCGCACCTCGTCTACGCGGATGTCATCGGATAGGGCCGATCCCGTGCTGTTGGCCCCGCGTTTCAGATGGAACAGCCGCGATTCCGATTGTGCCGCGATGCGCCGGGCAACAGGGTGGTCGGCGGGGATATGAAGCGTTGCGGGCGCGGGCGCGGCAAACATGCCGCCATCGTCATCCGGCGTTGCCAGCAGGAAGCGCGCCAATCGCCAGGCGAGGGTTGCCTTGCCCACCCCGCCCGGCCCGGTGATCAGCCAACCGTGGTGCAGGCGGCCCGCAGTGAAGGCAGTCAGGAATTCCTGTTCTGCCGCCGCATGCCCGATCAATCGTGGTGTGTCGCGCGGGTGGGGCGCGCCTTCGATCTGGGTCGGATCGGGCAGGTCGTCGGGGGTGGGGGCCATGCGCCTTAATCCCCCAGATGCGCCAGTGTCAACGCCAGCACGTCGGCCGCGACAGCCCCGGCATCGCGCGACCCGTCGATCACGCGGAACCGCGCCGGAAATTCGCGCGCGATCCCCAGAAACCCTTCGCGCATCCGTGCCTGAAGGCCCAGACCCATATCCTCGAACCGCTGTTCGGCCCCCGCCCGCGCCTGCGCGCGACCCAGACCCACATCCGGGTCTATGTCGATCAGCAGCGTGAGGTCCGGTTCCACGCCGATCATGCGGGCGTGCAGGTCATCCACCGCCCCCCGCAGGTTCCCGCGAGAAATGCCCTGATACATCCGCGTACTGTCGGCAAAACGGTCAGTGATCACGACATCCCCCCGGGCCAGCGCCGGGCGGATTGTCTTTTCCAGATGATCCCGCCGCGCGGCTGTGAACAGAAGAATTTCGGTTTCCGGCGACCAGCGGTCAGGGTCACCTTCCAGCACGAGGCGTCGGATTTCCTCGGCCCCCGGACTGCCCCCCGGTTCGCGCGTCAGAACGACATCCATCCCCCGTGCCCGCAGCGCATCGGCCAAGGTCCGCGTTTGCGTGCTTTTGCCCGATCCGTCGATGCCTTCAAAACTGATGAACCGCCCGCCCGCCCCCATGTCAGCGACAGCGGATCACGAAGCCGCATCCGGCGCGGGCCAATAGCGCGATTGCAGAACCTGTGCCGCCGTCAGCATCCGGGTCATGAAACCGCCCTTGCCGATGTCAGCCTCGGCCACCAAAGGCACCCGCGCTTCGGGCATGTCCGGCATGTGGATCACCAGTTCCGCCACCTGCTGACCCTTGGCGATCGGTGCTTTCAGCGGGCCCTGATAGACCACTTCCGCCGTCATCTGGCCCTGCACAAGTGCGGGAACCAGCCGGGTCACGTCCTGCGCAGGCACAAGGCCCACCGTTCCCGCATCCCCCAGAAACACCTCTGCCTCGGCCACGCGGACCCCGGCTTTTGCCACTGTTTTCATCGAAAACTGCCGAAAGGCCCAGTTCACGATTTTTTCCGCCTCTTCCGCCCGTGCCGTTTCGGACGCAAGGCCGGTGATCGCGAAGACGATCCGGCGATCCCCTTGTTTTGCGGACCCGACCAGACCATAGCCCGCCTCGACCGTATGACCGGTCTTCAGGCCATCCGCACCGATGTTCAGTTTCAACAACGGGTTCCGGTTGAACCGGTTGTCGGGTGCGCGGTCGGCGAAGTTGAATTCGGTCATTGCAAAGATCGGATAATGCTCCGGGAATTCTTCGATCAGGCGCAGGCCGATGATCCCCAGATCTTTCATGCTCATCCGGTGGGCAGGGTCCGGCCAGCCGCTGGCATTTGTGAAATTGGAACCCGTCATGCCGAGGGCTTTCGCCCGTTCCGTCATTTGTGCCGCGAACGCCTCTTCGGTGCCTGCCAATCCTTCGGCCACCACCACGCAGGCGTCATTTCCCGAATTGACGATGATCCCGTGGATCAGATCACTGACCGTCGGGCGGTCCTGTTCATTCAGGAACATCGTCGATCCGCCCATTTCACGCGCGCGCGTCGACACGGGGAAGGTTGTGTCCATCGTCGCGCGCCCATCGCGCAGCGCCTCGAACAACATGTTGATCGTCATCAGTTTTGACATGGACGCGGGCGGCAGCGACTGATCGGCGTTCTTGTCCATCAGCACGGTGTGGGTTGTCACATCATATACCCAGGCCGCCGAGGCCTGCGTTTCAAACGCCTGCGCCGGCAGACTGACGCAAAGACCGATCAGCAGGATCACACAGCGCAACATCGTCATTCCCTTCGGTCCGTCATTTGACAAGATACGCATCCTTGAAGCCAAGCGATGTGATCTGCGACAGCAGCCCAGCCTGATCGCCGGTGCCAGTTGCATAGACCGCCCAGATCGGTTTCCCCCCGGATTTTCCCGGTTGAATGGTTGCCGTCAGGCCCGCTTTGCCCAAGGCGTCCGCTGCCGTCTGGGCATTTGCCTCGACACTGAAGGCCCCGATGGCATAGCGGAACGTGCCTGCCGCCGCAGCGGTAGCGCCGTCGTCAATTGGCGCGGTTTCCACTGTTGTCGGTGCGGCAACCTGGGCCGCTGGGGCGGCCGCAGTCGCCGCTGCGGGGTCTGTTGCATCGGGCGATATGGCCGAAAGCGGTGCCCCGGCGTCGACTTTCGGCTTTCGCGGTTTGAAAAGTCCGGCAAGAAAGCCTTTCTTTGCGGGCGGCGGGGGTGCTGCAACGGCGGCTG
>JANMDH010000239.1:0-3278 GCA_031376195.1 Gemmobacter sp.
TGCCTGAAAACGTCAGGTTTTGCCGCCCAACCAGTCCTGCAACTCGGCCTCGGCCCGCTCTAATGCACCATAATTCAACAGCTTGCGCAGCACCGCCGTGGTGACAGCCCTTGCCCGCAGGTTGAACTGCGACTCGGTCCCGGTTTGATACACATCCAGCTTGTCATAAATCTGCTGCAACCGGTTCTGCACGGATCGAAGCGAAAGCCCCCGCCTTTCCGCAATCGCCCGGTCGGTCAGCCCAAGGGCAATGTCCATCAGAATTTCATAATCCCGGTCCGAAAACCCCACATTCCGCCCAAAGCTCATTTGCTGCGTGCCCCGCACCTCGCGGTCGATCACGCACTGGTTTTCCACAAAAATGCTGCGCAGTGCCAGTTTCAGACGTTCCTCCGATGCTGATTTCAGCACATAGCCATACGCCGCCCCATCCGGCACGATCCGCGCCACGCCCCGCACATAGGCCTCGTCCGCATAGTTCGACCAGAACAGGATGCGTGTCGCCGGGCGTTCCCGCCAGATCGTGCGTGCCGCCTCGATCCCGTTGCGTGGCTGCATCTGCAGGTCCATCACGATATGCGCGGTCTGGTTTGCCCGCGCCAGCACCTCCCCTTCGGACCCTGAGATTGCCTCGATCACGATGGTGCATTCCGGCAGGGCCGCAGACACGGATTCGTGCAGGTAAGATCGGTGCAGCGGATCATCTTCGACGATCAGAACCTTCATGATGCCATTGCCTTGTGCGGACGCGCGGCCCCTGCGGGAACCGCCAACGTCAGGCTGATCCCGGTGCCCCGCCCCTCCAGACCCGTGGTCAACGCAAACCGTGCGCCGATCAGCCGCGCGCGCGTCGTCATGTTTTCGATGCCGCGCCCCCCCGATCTTTCACCCCCGCCCATGCCCCGCCCATCATCCTGCACACAAATCATAATGTTCCCCTTGGCGCGCTTCAGGGCGACATGCACTTGCGTCGCCTGGGCATGGTTGACCGCGTTGTTCACTGCCTCTTGCGTGATGCGGAACAAGGCCACCCTCACAGTCGCGGACAACGCATCAATCGCGCCTTCGGTCGCATCCGCCAGACGCCCCCGCAACCCAGGCCCGGAATCGCGCACGGCCCGATCCAGATGATTTTCCACCGCCTGCGCAAAGCCGAACAGATGCAGCACCGATGGCGTTGCCGCCTCGATGATCTGGCGCAGCGACTGCATCGCACCGTGCAGCCCCTGACTGATGCCCGCCAGATCGGCAGCCACCACATCGCCCGACACCCCAAGCCGATCCAGACGCCGCGACAGGCGCGTCAGATCTGCCAGTGTCTGGTCATGCAGGTCCATCCCGATCCGCTGACGTTCGCTTTCCAACGCTTCGGTCAGTTTCAACGCCCCCTGACGCAACCCTTCTTCCCGCGCCCGCGCGGCCACCTCGACAATCGCCGATTGACGGGCCTGTTCGGCGGCCCGCAGCGCAAAGAAGTATGGCGATAAAAGTTCCGCCACATAGCGGCAGTTGCGGATATCCACCGCCCCATATTGGCCTGCCGCATGGCTGGAACACGACAAGGCCCCGATGATCCCACCATGCACGACCATCGGCAGATTGATCCGGCTGCGCAGCCCGTGATCAAAAATGGGTTTGTGCGACGGATGATCCGGCGAAAAACGCGGATCGTTACAGGCATCGTTGGTCAGGATATGATCCACCTCGCCCATCAACAGCGCGCGGATCGGGCTGTCGGCAATCGGGGCGTGGGGCAGGTTGCCCCAATCCGTATCAATCCCATTCTCGTAAGCCGTGTGAAACCGCCCGTCGACCCCCACAATGCAGACGTCCAGATGATCATGCGGCACGATCTGCGCGATTTCGGCGGCAACCGCTCGGATGGCCGACCGAAAATCAAGCTGGCCAGCCAGCAATCGCGAAATGCGAAAGAACTGGTTCAGGCGGACGGAACTGGCGATGCTGGGCATGGGATTGGTACCTTGCCGGACGAAGGATCATGCCAAGCATGGCGCAGAAACGGCACGCTGGCCAGTGCGCGCGCACCAACGTCACTGCGGCTTGACGCAGAACATCATGCGGGTTCCCGCACAGACCCTGCCGCAAAATCCCTATACAGATCGGGCCCTGCTGACCATGGTGGGTCATCAGATCACGGAGGCCGCCACACCGGGCGGGGTCTGCATCAAACGGCCAGAAGCCGGACACCAAAGGGAGAGAGAGAACCATGAAAGCCAAGATGATGATGCTGGCATCCGCCGCACTTGCCTGCGCGACATTGCCCTCGTTCGCAGATACGGCAGACAAGAAAATCGCGCTGTCAAACAACTATGCCGGCAACAGTTGGCGTCAGGCGATGCTGACAAGTTGGGACACGATCACCAAACCGGCCGTCGAGGCAGGGATCGTGGCCGCCGCCGACTCGTTCACGACGGCTGAAAATCAGGCCACGGAACAAGCCGCGCAGATTCAGAACATGATCCTGCAGGGCTATGACGCGATCGTGGTCAACGCCGCCTCGCCCACGGCACTGAACGGCGCAATCAAGGAAGCCTGCGATGCCGGGATCACGGTCGTGTCGTTCGACGGGATCGTGACCGAACCCTGCGCGTGGCGGATTGCCGTGAACTTCAAACAGATGGGCAAGGATGAAGTGACCTATCTTGCGGAAAAACTGCCCGCCGGGGGCAACATCCTGGAAATTCGCGGGCTTGCTGGCGTGTTCGTGGATGACGAGATTTCGGCCGGGATCATGGAAGGCGTCGCTGAAAATCCGCAGTTCAAGGTGGTGGGATCGGTGCATGGCGATTGGGCGCAGGATGTCGCGCAAAAGGCCGTCGCAGGGATTCTGCCAAGCCTGCCCGAGGATGTGGTGGCCGTGGTGACACAGGGCGGTGACGGCTATGGTGCGGCACAGGCGTTCACGGCGGCGGGCAGGCCTTTGCCCCTGATCATCATGGGGAACCGGCAGGACGAATTGGCCTATTGGAAGGAACAGAAAGACGCGACCGGGTACGAGACGATGTCGCAGTCCATCGCACCGGGGGTATCCACCCTTGCCTTCTGGGTGGCACAGCAGATTCTGGACGGCAAAGAAGTGCCAAAAGATCTGAACGTGCCGTTCCTGCGGATTGATCAGGACAATCTCGAAGCCAACCTTGCCACTACACAAGAGGGCGGCGTAGCCAACGTGGAATACACGATGGAAGACGCGATCAAGGTGATCGACGCCGCCAACTGACCGTATCTCAATTCCGCTCTTCCGCCCTGCGGGCGAC
>JANMDH010000284.1:0-20014 GCA_031376195.1 Gemmobacter sp.
CGACGTCTGCGAGAAAGCCCTTGGACAACCCCAAAGCAGACCTGGACCGCTATTACATGTTGGCCCATGGCAGTCATCTGGTCGACACCGCACGCTTTTTCGCGGGCGAGATCGTGGCGGTTGATGCGCGCCTCGTGAACCGCGCAGGCATCCGCTGCTGGTTTGTCGATGTGGAATTTGCCAGTGGAACGCTGGGCCATCTTGACCTGACGGTGGCTGTGCGGATGGACTGGCACGAGGGTTTTCAGATCTATGGCGCAAACGGCTCGATTCTGGGTAAGACCTATAATCCGTGGTATTACAAATCGTCCGAGGTCGATATTTTCCACGAATGCGATGGGTCTACCCACCGCGTCCTTGGCGCGGACGGCCATTTCTATCGCCGCCAGATGGAGGGGTTTGCTGATACCGTCCTGACCGGCGCGCCGCAGTATGGGGCCGATCTGGAAGACGGCATCGCCTCGGTCCGTGCCATGGTGGCCATTGCGCAATCGGCGCGGTCCGGGAAACCGGTGCGACTGGCCGATGTGTCGGGGGCGCTTTAGATGCGGCTGGGAATCTTTGCGAAGACCTTTGCGGGGAACGATCCCTTGACGGTGCTGCGGGCGGCCAAGGCGGCGGGCTATGCGTGCGTGCAGTATAACATGGCCTGTTCCGGCCTGCCTGCGATGCCCGATACGCTGACCAAGGCCCAGACAGCCGCCGTGGCGCAGGCCAGCGCCACGACCGGCGTTGCCATTGCCGCAATCTCCGGCACCTACAACATGATTCATCCCGATCCCGCCATCCGCGCCATTGGCCTCAGCCGTCTTGCCGTCCTGATCGACGCCGCCGCCGACCTTGGCACCGGCATGGTCACACTGTGCACCGGCACCCGCGACGCCGACGACCAATGGCACCCCCATCCCGACAATTCCTCGCCCCAGGCCTGGCGCGACCTTCTGGACGAAATGGCCAAGGCCTGTGCCCTGGCCGAGGCGAAGGGCGTGAAACTGGGGGTTGAGCCTGAATTGGCCAACGTCATAGACGGTGCCACCCGCGCGCGCGCCCTGATCGACACGCTGCAAAGCCCGGCATTGGCGATTGTGCTGGATCCGGCGAACCTGGTTGAAATTGCCCCGTTGGCTGATCAGCGCGATATCCTGTCCCATGCCGTCGATCTTCTGGCCGACCACATCGTGATGGCCCATGCCAAGGATCGCAACGCCGACGGAGGTTTTGCCACCGCCGGGAAAGGCGTCGTCGATTTCTCGCATTTCCTTGGCCGCCTGCGCGCCGCAGGCTTTGACGGTGATCTGGTGACCCATGGCCTGACTGCACCCGAGGCCTCCGGCGTCGCCGCCTATCTGGCCCGGCTATGACCCAAATAGGCTGGCTTGCCCGCAACGGACTGCATCTGGCCATCCATGGCGGCGGCGATGACGGCCCCGCGCTGGTCTTCCAGCACGGCCTTTGCGGCGATGCCCGTCAGGTGGCCAAGGCAATGGCAGGCCTTGCCCCACAACGCTGGACCAGCGTCGAATGCCCCGGCCACGGGGCCTCGGACGTGAGCCTGCACCCCTCCCTCTCGGGCTTTGCCGAAGATGTGGCAGCCCACATTGAAACCCTTCCCGGCCCCGTCGTTCTTGGCGGCATTTCGATGGGCGCGGCCATCGCATGCCGTCTGGCAGTAACGCGCCCCGATCTGGTGCGCGCGCTTGTGCTGGTCCGTCCCGCCTGGGTCACCGATGCCGCCCCCGCCAACATGGTTCCGAATGCCGAGGTTGGCACGCTTTTGTCGGGCCTGCCCGCCGATCAGGCCCGCGCTGCCTTTGCCAATACCGCCATCGCCCGGCGCTTGGCCGAACAGGCACCCGACAACCTCGCCTCGCTGATGGGCTTCTTCGACCGTGCCCCGCAGGCAGCGACAGCCCTTCTTCTGACCGCAATCTCCACCGATTCCCCCGGCATCACAGCCGCCGACCTGACAAGACTGACCCTGCCAACGCTGATCTGCGGCACGACAGAAGACATCATCCACCCGATGAGCGTTGCCGAAACATTGGCGTGCCTGATCCCGCGGGCGCAGTTGATCCATCTGCCGCCCAAAGGTCGCGACAAGCCCGCACATCTGACCGCCCTCGCCGCCGCCATGACCCGCTTTCTGAAGGAGATATGACATGCCCCGCCCACCTGCTGACTGGATCGCCACCTTGCCGCGCACCCGCCTTCTGGCGGAATATTCGATGTGGTCTGCCGATCTGATCCGTCTTGCTGATGATCTGGTGCGGATAGGCCCGTATGCCGATATTTTGCATGTCGATGTGGCCGACGGCCATTTCGCCCCGGCGCTGCTTTTCTTTCCTGATCTGGTTGCGCGATTGCGCGACCGGACAGCGCTGCCGATCCATGTCCATCTGATGGTGGCAGATGCAGTTCTTTTGTCCCAGATCGACCAGTTTGCCGAAGTGGGGGCCGACCTGATCAGTCTGCATGTCGAAAACGCCAATGCCGCGGCAGGGCTGGACCGGATCGCCATGCATGGCCTAGGGGCAGGTATGGTGCTGCGGGTGGAAACACCCGTGGCCGAGGCGGCAAGGTGGCTGCCAAGGTTGGAAATGCTGACGCTGTTGGGGACCGCCATCGGCGTCAAGGGTCAAGGCCTAAACGTCGCGGCGACGGACCGGCTGGCGGCTGCTGCGCGCCTGATCGCCGAAACCGGACGCCGGATTGTCCTGGCGGCAGATGGGGGCATCCGCGACACCACGGTGCCCCTTCTGCGCGCGGCGGGTGCGCAAACGGTGGTGATGGGGTCGCTGGCATTCGGCGCGCCTGATCTGGCCAGCCGCATGCGGTGGTTGCACGGGCTTTAGCGGTGAAGTCTCCGGGGGGTTGGTTACCCGGAACGGGTTCGGCTGCAATCCTTTCTCGCGGCCGTCCCGTGCAATCAGAGGAGACCCCGAGTCAAAGTCAATCGACGGTGGAGTAAGACGCGTCAGCCGAAAGCCTGCGCATGTACCACAGCACCAGAAGGGGGATGACGATCCATTGCGCCACGGGCGCAAATCCCGTCCCGATCAGCGGCAGACGTGGCATGGACGCCCCATAGACCCATCGGGCCATCACTTCGGTGCTGTAAAATTCCAGAACGAAGGTAAGGGCGAGGCCCGTCGAAAGCCACGCCGCGATGGTACGGCGGTTTGGCCGGGCAATCCACTGGCGCGTTCCTGCCAGAACCGACGCCATCCAGAAAGCAATCAGCGCGATGACCATATCGCCGAGGGTCGCCTGCAGACAAATCCGGATGCCCTCCATATGTGTCGCAGTCTGCATGTTGCGAAACAACGGAGCCTGCAGAAACTCCCAAGTGAAATGCACAGGGAAAGACAAGATCAGCAGATCAAGTTCCGGAATGACACGCAGTTTGGATGACATCGAAGTTTTTGACCTTCTTAAGATGAGCTGATGGGCATCCTGCCAGCAAGAGCCGTGCAGTACGACCCCTGACAAGGCAGCGTTTATCTTGTTCAGAATACCACATGCGCCACAAAACATGATCTTTCGCACCGTTGTGATTTGAAGGTGGCAACGTCTTCGCAGATTTGTACCAAAGTTAGCGTGTTGTGTGGGCAGCGCAGTCCGACGCGACTTACTCGATAAAAAGGTGTTTGAGACTTGCAACGCAGAGAATTTGTCGTCGCTCTTGCCGCAACCCTTGGGACGGCTCTTCCGGTGGCCGCGCATCAGGAGCAGCCATTCATTCTGCCTGACGATTATCTTCCGACATTGGTCAATGTGCCGCCGTCACTCGCCGCTGGTGTCATCCACGTCTTTCCGAACGATTTCCGGCTATTTCTGACGCTGCCAAATGCGCAGGCCCTGCGGTACACGGTTGGTGTGGGCAAGCCCGGACTTTACCACGCAGGTCAGTTCACGGTGAATATGAAACGGGAGTGGCCCAGTTGGAAACCGACGCTGGCGATGATCCTGCGCAATCCGGATGCCTATGCGCGTTACGCCGATGGGATGCCGGGTGGTGAAGATAACCCCTTGGGCGCAAGAGCGCTTTATCTGTTCGATGACAACGGGCAAGACACCGCGCTGCGCATCCACGGCACGAACAAGCCCCGTACCATCGGAACTGCCGTGTCGAACGGATGTGCGCGGCTGACAAATGACCACATCACCGATCTTTATGACAGGGTTCCCATCGGGACGCCGGTTTTCCTGTATGAGCAGACGGCAATCTGACGGCAGCGGTCGACACCGGCATTCGGATGGCGGGCGGGGGGCGCGCAACTGGCAGGTTTTGGTTTTGCGTAGTCCATCGCTCGCGCGGGTTGGGGCCGCGGCGACTTCACGGGTGGATCGGTATTTGCAACGAGAACATCGATGAACTCTTTGGCTAGGCAAAGGTGGGCACACAGGTTAACCTAACTTGGCGATAACAAAGACCCGGAATGGGCGAGGGCAGGGATGAAAATCACCACAACCGGCAAGCTTTTCACGGCTGTTCTTCTTGTTGGAGGTTTGGCTTGGGCCGTGACTTCATCCAAATCAGGCTTCGGTGGGATGCAAACACCGCAAGCCACATCCGCCCGCCCGGGTGCGGCCCTGACGGCGGTAAAGCTGCCCGCCTCACTTTCGGCAGAGGCCATGACCGGGAAGACGTATTATGAAGCCGTGTGCGCATCCTGCCACGGCACAAATGCGGCAGGGCAAGACGGGGTCGCGCCGCCGCTGGTTCATCCGCTTTACGTGTCGTCACATCACGGTGATGCCGCCTTTGTGGTCGCGGCGCGCAACGGAGTGCGCCAGCATCACTGGCCGTTCGGCAGCATGCCGCCCTTGGAACAGCGGTTGACGGATGCCGCGTTAATCGCGATCATTCGACACATCCGGGAACTTCAACGCGAGAACGGCATTCTTTGATGGCACTTCGTTCGCCTCTCAGCCGCGTTTTACAGCGACTTGGTTGCGTTGTATCGATCTTTTTGCTGGTAGTGGTGGTTTTGGTGTCGCCCCCGATAGTCGCCGCCGCGCATGCCGATAATGGCCCTGCAATGGTAACGGTCCTTGGGCCGCAAACGCCGCACACCACAATCTGTCATTCCGCGCCCGCTTGTGCCGCATTCGTGGCGCCTGCTGAAACATCGGTGACCGACCAGATGCAGCTTCAATCGCTGCGTTTTGTGATCCCTGACGCGACCCGGCTGATCCAGCCTCGCCCGTCGACGCAAAGCCCCCCACCCCGACTCTGACGCTGACAACAATGGGCAGAAAGCCCGATCCGAGCAGCAATCAGACAGGTGAAGAATGTTCAAAAACACAGTTTTGGGCGCGGTGGCATTGTCCGCGCTGGGTGCGGTTGCGGCCGCACATAATGGGGCCACGGGCGTTGTGATGGAACGCATGATGGGGATGTCGGCGATGAAAACAATCATGGCCGAACTGGCCCCCATGATGCAGGGCAGCGTGCCCTATGACGGCATGGCTGTCCAAGAAGCCGCTTTTGGTCTGCAGACACATGCAGGCGACACCATGACGGGGTTGTTTCCGCAGGGCGATATCCCGGCAGCCTCTTTTGCAAAGCCTGAGATTTGGACGGACTGGGATCGTTTTGCCGCCCTTTCCAAAGAACTGCGGCTTTACGCGGATGGATTGGCGCTGGCGGCGGCAAATGGGCTTGATGCGCCAGTGCCCGTAGTAACCACTGACGCTGCCAGCACGATGCCCGGCAGGGGTCGCAGTGCCCTGCAAATCCCTGCGGAGCCAACGGGTTTTACCATTGCCGAACTGATGGGTGTCACGCCGCGTGCAGCGACATCGCCCGCTGCGATTGACTTGGCAGCCGCGCAAAGCCCGCCGCCCGGCATCGACTTTGCCGCGATGGCCGCGGACGACGTTTTTGAGCGGATCAGCCAGACCTGCGCGTCATGCCATTCTCAATTCCGGGACGGCAACTGACATGCGGGGCCTGATCCGCACAAACGTCGTCGTGGCCACCTTGGGTATTGTGGTGATCGGGGTGATCGCAAAATGGCCGATCGGTGAGCCGACACACATCGGGATGCTGGCCGGTGACGCCTATCGCGGGGCTTATATTGCGCGATCATCGGGTTGCATCGCTTGCCACACGAGCACCGCGCAATCAGGTGCCCCGTTGGCCGGCGGCGCACCACTTGATACGCCATTTGGCAGTTTTGTGCCGCCCAACATTACGCCAGACCTTGTGGGCGGCATCGGCAACTGGACGCTGGATCAGTTTGCGGATGCGCTGCGTCAAGGTGTGCGCCCGGATGGAAAGGCTTATTATCCGGCCTTCCCTTATGAATTCTACGCCGACATGTCCGATCAGGATGTGGCAGACCTTTGGGCGGCGATCCAGACCGTCCCGTCTGTGTCCGAACCAGCCCCTGAACACGACGTGTCATTCCCGTTCAACATGCGCTGGAGCCTTAAAATTTGGCGCGCGGCTTACTTGTCGCCCGCTGCGATTTCGCCAGTTTTGGGCCAATCGGTCGCGTGGAACCGGGGGCAGCAACTGGTGACTGGTGCTGCACATTGCGCGGCCTGTCACACCGGTCGCAACATGCTGGGGGGGTTGCAGGAAAACGCGGCACTGTCGGGCAATGACAACTTGCCGGGCGGCAGCGTTGCCCCATCGATCCTTGCCGCAGACCTTGTCGCGAAGGGCTGGACGGTGGCGAATATGGCCTATGCCCTGCGCACCGGGGTGACGCCGGATGGCGATGTGCTCGGCGGCAGCATGGCCGAAGTGGTGCAATACGGCACATTCTACATGGACGATGCCGACCGCACAGCGATCGCGACCTATCTTCTGACCATCGATGGAAAACTGCCCGCGCCCTCTTTCGTCGAAACGCCTGTCGCGGATGCTGGGATGACCGGGATGGTCCACACATCGGGGATGGCTATGGAATGATCGCGAAAATCACATCCGCCCTTGTCGGCATTCCCCTGCTTGCGGTTCTGGCGATGTTCGCGTGGGCTGGTCTGCGCGGACCCTCCTCCCCATCCGGGGGTGCAGATCAAACCCAGCCTGCCGCAACTCTGTCAGAGCAGCTTTCCGACGGCCTGATCGAAGCCCAGGTCTATATCCTCGGAGATCTGCGCTACCGCATCGAAATTCAATTTTCGCCCGGCCCAACCGCCACCACCTTGTCTGGCGTGCCCCCTGATGTGGTCATGGCCATGGTTGCCATGCACATGGACGGCTTTGATCCGCCACTTGAACTTGTGGGCGGCGGCGCGTGGCGCACCATGGGCAAGCTGCCCATGGCCGGGGACTGGATTTTGAATGTCGGGTATGGCGATGATTTTGCCGAGGTCATCTTCACCGTTGAATAGGTCTGGCCCGATCGTACCCATTTCACCTCCGCTAAGATGCAGCGGGGTTAAAATTTCATGCCGCTTTGTTCGTCTGCAGGGGCTTAAAGCACGCGTCATAGGTAATCGCCGCCAGCCCTTTCTTGCGGTGAAATGGCATGCGGAAATCCTTGCCAATCTGTGCGACAAAGCCTGATTAGCGCTTAGTGTTCTGCAAGCAGCAGTTGAAACCGCGCCAATTCCGCGTCGGCCATTTTGACCAGGTGGCCGTCTGCCGGATACGATCCGTCCGCAACATCAGCGATGTATTCGCGGAACGCGGCGATACGTTCGGCTTGTAGCCTGTCAAATTCGACGGCAAAATTGCGGTAAACCTTGGAGTGTCGCGGCGTATGGCCCCGGTTCATGCCAAGAATGTCTTCGGCAAACAAATATTGCGCATCGCAGCCCGCACCGGCCCCCATGGACCAAAGCAACAGGCTTGTTCGCGCACTGATCGCGGTGGCGACGGCATCGGGCACCACCTCGACCTCCAGCGCAAAGGCCCCTGCGGCCTCATAAGCCTGCACTTCGGCCAACAGCGCCATCGCGGCGTCGGCGGTTTTGGCCACGGCGCGAAAGCCGCCCGTCCACGTTGCGCGTGATGGCACAAGGCCGACATGGCCGACAACCGGAATATGTTCCCGGGCCAAAGCCTCAACCGTGCCCAGCCCACCACTGCAATAAATCGCATCGGCGCCCGACAGCATCATCTGACAGGCGAACCGATGAAAATCGTCACGCGTACCGGCCTCCAGGTGGGTTTTTCCGGTCATTGAAAACAGCGTCGGTGCCACGTCGCGGTAGTGCGGATGGCTTACCAATTCGGGCGGCACAGACACGATGTCGATGCCCGCCGTTTCTGCCGCCGCCGCCTCATCCAGACTCATCACCCGCAGCATGGTCAGTTGTCGTTTGCCTTTCAGGCCGCGCAGATCGGCGACGGTGGGTTTTTTCCGCGTCATGGTTTTTCGCCTTTATGAGCTGGACATTCGTCAATCGACCGTCAACTGCACGCGCCCGTCGGTGACCCGAACCTTGTGACACCGCAGCGCAATGCAGGCCGGTGTACGGATGGCAGCCCCGGTTCGAAAGTTGAAACGTCCGTTGTGTTTGGGGCATTCAATCGTGTCATCCATCACCAGCCCATTGGCCAGATGCACCCCCTCATGGGTGCACATTCCGTCTGTCGCGTGAAAGCTGCCATCCGTGGCGCGGTAGATCGCATAAGTCTGCGCGCCCGCATCAAAGCGCATCACATCTTCGCGGTCGATATCCTCGATATCGCAAACATCAATCCAAGTGGTCATTTTATCCTCAGGTGTCAGGTTGGCCGGTCATTCCGCTGCGCGGCCAATGTCCAGGTTGTGGAATTCGTCGCGGTAGGGCCGGGCGGTGGGCGGCAGGATTTTGCGCAGATAATAGGCCGGGTTGCGGCGTTGCTGGCGCACCGAACGGTAAACCTCGACATAGGCATCAAAGATCGAGGTATTGGGCGTGGGCAGATCGTCCTTGATCAGTGCGTGCAGGCGGGGCAGCGCATGATAGGGCACCATCGGGAACATGTGATGTTCGACATGGTAGTTCATGTTCCAATAGATATAGCGGCTGATGGCGTTCATATACACGGTGCGGCTGTTCAACCGGTGATCCAACACATTGTCGGCCAGCCCCGCGTGCTGCAAATGTCCGCACATCACCATGTGCCAGCTGCCATAAATACGCGGCAGCCCGATCAGCATCAGCGGCAGCCACGATCCCGATGTCAGTGCGATCAGGATCGCCGCGGCATAGATCGCCATATGAACCCGCGCAGCAAAGATTGCCTTGGGAAAGTCGGTTTCGGGGATGAAGTTTTTCTCATCCGGCGACACATTGCCAGCGGCATTGCGGGCCAGGATCTTCAACGACGCGATCGTGCCCCAGACGTCAAAGAACGCAAAGCCGAGACGCAGCAGTTTCGGCGGGCGCATCCAAGCGATTTCGGCATCGCGGCCCACGATATAGGTGTCGGTGTGGTGGCGCGCATGGCTCCACCGCCATGTCACGGGATTGCGCATCACCATAAAACTGGCGATCTGATAGATCACATCGTTCATCCATTGCGTGCGAAACGCCGTGCCATGACCGCATTCGTGCCAGCGGCTGTCGCAGGATGATCCGTAAATCACGCCATAGACGAAAAAGAACGGAACGCAGACCCAGCTTCCCCAGAACCAGATACCGCCAGCGGCTGTGCCAAACAGCAGCGCAAACCACAGGGCGGTGTCGCGCAGGGCAGGGCCATCGCTGCGCTGCATCAATTCTTTCATCACCTTGCGCGGCACCTCCGAATGATACCATTCTGCCGACGCGAGGCCGATTTCAATCGCACGCCGCCCATCAGGGCCCCCAAGACTATAGTCGCGCTGATCCACCGGGATCGGGGTCATATCCATGTCAAGACCTTTTTGAGTTTGCAAGGCAGGTAAGGGGCAGTCATCTACCAGCCCCCATCGACGCCAATGTTTTGGCCCGAAATCATCCGCGCCGCATCGGATGCCAGAAACACTGCCAGATTGGCCACATCTGCGGGCTGAATCCGGGATTTGACCGCTTGCCGTTCCAGCACCCACGCCGCGTAGTTTTCCAACCGTTCGGCGAACACCCGCTTTTCGGCATCAGACACAACGGCCCCCGGTGCAATTGCGTTCACGGTAATCCCATGCGGCCCCAATTCGCGGGCCAGCGCCTTGGTCAGGCCCAACACTGCCCCTTTTGAGGCAAGGTAAGGCACATACCCCTCCCATTGCCCGTTCAGGGCAAGCGAGGTCAGGTTGATCACCCGACCCCAGCCTTTGGCCTTCATTTCTGGCGCGCAGGCCCGCACAAGGGCGAACACCGATGATGAATTGACGCGGATCTGATCCCCGTAATCTTCAAGACTGAAGTCCTCGAAGGGCCGATTGAGAATAAGGGCGGCGTTATTCACCAGGATATCGAACGGGCCAGCGGCCGCCACACGCGCTTGGGCTTCGTCCGGATCGTTCAGATCGACGCCCAGCCAAGCGGTGCCGTTCAGGACAGATGGGGCAAGATCGGGCCGGTCCAGCACCGTGATCCGTGCCCCCGCGGTCGCAAAGGCCTGCACCATGGCCTGCCCGATACAGCCAAGCCCCCCAGTGATCAACGCATGTTTTCCAGCCAGTTCAGTCATTCAAAGTACCGTATGAACTTCGTCAATCGACGTTTCAGTGATTGGTTTGTCCAATACCACTTTGCCCAAAGCCATCGCAACCACCCGGTCACAGCAGGCAAAGACATGCTGCATATTGTGACTGATAAAGATGCTGGTCACCCCTTGCGCCTTCAACCCCTGAACAAAGCCGATCACCTTGGCGGTTTCCTTGACTGACAGATGGTTTGTCGGCTCGTCCAGTATCATCACCTTGGATTTGAAATGCATCGCACGCGCAATCGCCACGCCTTGCCGCTGACCGCCTGACAGTTCACCGACCAACGCATCGGGGGATCGCAGATGCAAATCGACATTGGCAATCGCCGCCACGGATTCGGCCCGCATTTTGCGTTCATCCAGAATACCAAAACCGCCAATCGCCCATTTCAGCGGCTCGCGCCCGATGAACATATTGCGCGAGATCGACATGATCGGCACCATGGAATTGTATTGATAGATTGTCTCGATCCCCAGACGCATGGAGTCCTTGGGATTTCGGATGTCGGTGGGCTGGCCCTCAACCAAAATTTCGCCCTCGTCCTGCCGATGCAGGCCTGACAGAATGTTGATCAGGGTAGATTTGCCGGCGCCGTTGTCGCCCACCAGCCCCAACGCCTGGCCGGGCATGACATCCAGCGATACACCCTTCAGGGCATGCACGCCCGAATACCATTTGTGCAGATTGCGCACCGAAATGATCGGGTTTGATTGCATTTCGGACGTCATTTCTCCGTCTCCACCTTCATCGCGCGGCCGCGTTTGCGCAGCCAGGAATTGCCCACAACCGCCAGAATGGTCAGCGCGCCCACAGCAAATTTGAACCAGTTGCTGTCGACCTGGCTCATCACCATGCCATTATCAATCACCCGGATCAGCAACGCACCAATGATGCCGCCAATGATTGACCCGATCCCGCCCGCCAGTGCCGTGCCGCCAATCACCGCCGCTGCAACTGCCTGCAATTCCAGCCCTTCACCGATGGAGGGCAACGGTGATCCAAGACGCAGCACCTGAAACAGCCCTGCCAATCCGGCCAGAACCGAACAGATCATGAAGCACGCAATTTTCACCTTGTCGGCCGGTATCCCCAGTGCCTCGGCTGCCGGTAAATAACCGCCTGTCGCCCGCACCCAATTTCCGAAGTTGGTTTTTGCCAGCAGCAGGCTGATCAAAATGGAAATCCCCACAAACCACAGAAACGACGCGCGAAACAAATCACCGGGACCAACATAGCTTATGAACAGATGTTCGGGAATATCGGCCATGTTTAACCGGGGCGGAAAACCACCCGAGATCACCACGGTCAGCGACCGCGCCATGAACAGCATGCCCAATGTGGTGATAAAGGACGGAATGGCAAATTTGATCGTGATCCAGCCATTCAGAAACCCAACAAATGCGCAGACCAGCAGGCCCAGCCCGGTGGCGGGCCAAAAGCCCCAGCCGTCGACCATCATTACCGCCATCGTCATCGGCATCAGCGCAAACACCGATCCGACCGACAGATCGAATTCGCCGCAGATCATCAAAAGGGTGACGCCCACTGCCACCAGCCCCACTTCGGGCAAATAGCCCAGCATGCCGCGCAGGTTGTCATAACTCAGAAATACCCAGTCAGATCGCACCTGAAAAAAGATAACCAACAGCAGCAGCAACAGGCTTGCCGCCATCTCGGGCTTTTGCAGCGAAAGTTTCAAAAGACGTCGCATCGGGGCAATCCTTTCGGGAAAGTCCCCGGCGCAGAAAGCCACGCCGGGGTATATCGAACAAGGCGCGGTTAACGCAGGCCTTTCGCCGACATTTCCATGATTGCATCCACCATATCGGGGGTCACGATCCCTTGACCGGTATCAATATCCGATGGGGCAAGGCCGATGGTTTTGGCCAAATACACCTGCATCACCGGCATGAAGCCTTGCATATAGGGTTGCTGATCAACCTGCACCTGCACATAGCCGGTTTTCATCTGGTCCAGCACTTCGGGCACCAGATCAAATCCGCCCAGCAGAACCTTGCCCGGTTCAACGCCACGATCCGCCAGCACGCGGGCCACACCGGCATGCCAGAACCCGGTGTCGAAATAGGCGTTGGTTTCCGGGTTTGCGAGCAGATACGCACCAACCCGGTCACTGACCACAGCCAGATCGGTGCCGGAATCAATGCGTTCGTATTTGATGTCGCGGGTCGGATTGGCGGCGATGTATTCATCCATGAAATTCATCACACCCAGCGCACGCTGTTCAGACCAGTTCTGGCCGGGGGCAGAGACGCCGACCAGCACCCGGATCGGGCCATCTGCCGGGAAATTCGCCGATTGCGCGCGGCCCAATGACGTGCCCGCCGCCACAAAACCTTGGCCGATAAAGGCCTGCCGCGCATTGCCAGCGGCGCCTTCCAGATCATCGACGTTCGATGCGATCACGATCACACCCGCATCGCGCGCCCGTTTGATCACATCATCAAATGCGGTGTTATCAACGATGGAGGTGATCAGCGCATCGGGGCCACGCGCCAACGCCGCCTCCATATTCGCTACTTGTTCCTGCACCGACCCGTCGGTTTGCACATAAACCATCTGACAGGTGGCCGCGACCTTCGCGCAGGCATCTTCATAACCCTTTTGCACCGCCTGCCAGAAGGTGTTCGACGATCCGGAATGCACGGTGAACGCAATATCCAGCGTGTCTTGTGCCAGTGCGCCAGTCGATACCGTGGACAGCATGGCAGCAATGGCCAGTCCCTTGAAGTTTCTCATTATTTGCTCCTCCCATGAAGCGGTTAGCGGCCTTGTCAGACCGTCGTTGCGTCGGACATTTTGCGCGACGTTGTAAAAGCCCGGTCCAGATCAGGGTGCAGTTCCATCCCCAATCCCGGCCCGGGCGGAACGGTCACCATCCCGTTTTTGATGATCGGCAAAGCGGTGACCAGATCGCGGTACCAGCCGCGATAAAACGCCCGGACGCTTTCTTGCACCAGTGCATTGGGCGCGTTCAGCGACAAATGCGTGCTTGCACAGAAGACGACCGGCCCGGTGCAATCATGCGGGGCGATGGGCAAATGCCAAGCCTCGGCCATTGAGGCGATCTTGCGCGCCTCTGACAGCCCGCCGCACCAGCTTAAATCCATCATGATCACGCCCGCCACGCCGGTTTCCAACAGGTCCCGGAACCCCCAGCGCGAGCCCAAGGTTTCCGAGGCTGAAATTGGCGCTGCTGACGCATCAGCGTACCGTTTCAGGCTGGACAGACTGTCCATCTTGATCGGGTCTTCGTGCCAGAATGTCTGATATGGCGTCAGCGAACGGGCGATCTGCATGGCGGGTAACAGCTGCCACAGCCCATGGAATTCGACCATGATGTCCATTTTACCACCAACAGAACGGCGAATTTTTTCAAACGGTTCCAATGCTTTGTCGATATCAGGTGCAGATATGTACTGCCCGCGCGATTGTTCTGCCGCCGCGTCAAAAGGCCAGATTTTCATCGCCGTAATGCCGTCATCCAGCAGGGAATGGGCCAATTCATCAGCGCGGTGCAGAAATCCGTTCAGATCGTCAAAATCGCTGTTCTTTGCCAATCCGTAATTGGACGTCACCTGCCCAGAGGTCTTTTTCACATAATCCGTCCCCGCACACGTGTTGTAGGTGCGGATTTCGCGCCGGGTAAAACCGCCCAGAAGTTGCGCAATTGGCTGGCCGGTGGCTTTGCCGAAAATATCCCAAAGCGCTATGTCAAATGCCGAATTGCCGCGCACTTCAGCGCCGCTGGACCGAAACCCAAGATAGCCCACAAGATCAGCCGACAGTTTGTCAATTTCCAAAGGATCGCGCCCGATCACCCGGGGCGCGATGTAGTCATGGATGTGGGCCTCAACCGTGCTTGCGCCGAAAAACGTCTCGCCCAATCCTGTCAGCCCTGCATCGGTGTGGACCTGCAGCCAGATCAGGTTGGGACGTTCGGCAATCCGGATGGTTTCCAGCGCGGTGATTTTCATCCTAGGTCAGCCCGGCGGTCAGCAGTGCCCGTACACTTTCGTCAAAATGCTGCGACATCGCGGCAACCGCCTGTTGCGGATCACCGGCCGCCACCGCGCGCGCAATGTCGCCATGCGTGGCCAGCATCAATTCGCGCGAGGCTTGGGTTGGTCGGCTTTTCCAGCCGATGGGCCAGGTTTGCCGGGTAATCCCTTGAAACGCACCGATAATCAGCGTGAACACCGGATTACGCGATGCCTGGGCAAGCAGCAGATGAAAGCTAAGGTCCAATTCCATCAGGTGGGCAGGGTCATCAATGGCATGCTGCATTGCCTGCGCCAGCGCTAGGATATCGGTCGCCTCGGTATCGCTGCGCCGGATCGCCGCCAGTGTGACAATACGCGTTTCAATGGTGCGGCGCACGTCATAAATCTGCTGCACATTGATCTGATCCGTATGCACCCCGTGTTCGATCATCAAAGACATCGCACCATGGTCGATCGCGGCCACTGCTGCCCGCTTGCCCGTTGCAAGGTCGATGATCCGCATCGCCGCCAGCGACCGAAACGCCTCCCTCACCACGGTGCGCGATACGTTCAATTCTTTTGACAGGCTCGCTTCGGACGGCAGGCGGTCCCCCGGCATCAGATCATTGTCGCGAATATGGCGCGAGATTGCGCCAATCGCATCGCTTACCAAACCACCTGATCCCTGAATGTCCAACCGAATCCCCATACCTGTATGACAGGTTTATCTTGATTGGTTTATAGAAATGGGTGGGATGTCCGTCAATGCGTTTGTTGCAGGGTAATCAGGGCCCAATACCGCCCGTTTGCCTGCCCCTCCAAGAACTTCTTGCTAAATGAAACACTCTTCATATATGAAACTACTCAAGCCCGCGTTGAGCAGACCTTTGGGAGGGGGGACGCTAAGTGATGGTACTCAGCAGTTCCCGTTTATCCGCCTCGACCGAGACAGGCTTTGTTTTGGATCTAAGCGGCGTTGGTAAGACCTATTCCGGCATACCCGTTCTGTCAGGCGTCGACTTGACGATCTGCGGCGGCGAAATTCACACCCTGATGGGTGAAAATGGCGCGGGGAAATCGACGCTGGTCAAAATCATCAGCGGCGTCATTGCGCCCAGCTTTGGCACCATGGCGATTGAAGGCACCCCTGCAGTTTTTCGCAATCCACGCGAGGCCGAGGCGCACGGCATCATCATCATGCATCAGGAACTTAGCCTGATCCCCGAAATGACGGTGGCGCAGAATGTGGTCCTCGGGCGTGAGCCGCTGATTGGTGGACTGTTCGTTGACCGCAATAAAACGCGCGCTTTGGCGATGGATGTGCTGTCGCGCTTTGGCTTTACCCTGGATGTCGATACCAAGGTCAAGGATCTGCGGGTGGGCGAACAGCAACTGGTGGAAATCGCCCGCGCGTTGTTGATGGATGCGCGGCTGTTGATCATGGACGAGCCGACATCCGCGCTGTCGCAGACCGAGGCCGATATCTTGATGGAGGTGGTCCGTGACCTCGCGGCACAAGGTGTCGCCATTTTGTATATTTCGCACCGCATGGATGAGGTGTTCGAAATTTCCGACCGGATCACCGTGCTGCGCGACGGGCTGTTGATCGGCTCGGTGATGGCGGGGGAAACCAGCACGGCGGACGTCGTTGAAATGATGGTCGGTCGGCGGATCGAAGTTGAAAAGGTCCGGCGCAAAATACAGCCTGCCGCGGAATTGGCGTTGCAGGTATCGGGGCTAAGCGTGGTGGCCCGCAACCGCCGCGTTCTGAATGATGTCAGTTTCGGGTTGCGGCGTGGGGAAATTCTGGGTGTCGGCGGATTGCTGGGCTCCGGCCGGACCGAACTTTTGGAGACGATCTTTGGCGCGCGCGGGCCGGTTCTGCAGGGCCAAATCCTGATCGACGGCCAAGCGGTTGCCTTGCAAAACCCCGCAGATGGCGTCGCACATGGATTGGCCCTGATCACTGAAGACCGTAAATCGACCGGGCTTATCCTGAAACATTCGGTTTCCGACAACATCATTCTGCCGCAGTTGCCGCAGCTTGATCGGTTTGGGATCGGCATGGGGTCGTATCAACATCAGGCTGCCCTGACTGCGATCAACCGGCTGCGCATTGCAGCGCGCGGCGTTGATCATGTGGTTGGCAATCTAAGCGGTGGCAACCAGCAAAAGGTGGTGTTGGGCAAATGGCTTGGAATGGCGCCGCGCATCCTGCTGCTGGATGAACCCACCCGGGGCATTGATATCGGTGCCAAGGACGAAATCTATGATCTGATCGGGCAGCTTGCCGATACCGGCATTTCCGTGCTGCTTGCCAGTTCCGAAATTCCCGAACTGTTGTCGATCTGTGATCGGGTCATGGTGCTTTGCGAAGGGCGGATCACCGGTATTTTGGGGCCCGAAGACATGAACCTTGATGCGATCAAGCACCTGGCCATGCAGTTCGAATGACGGGCCAATAAAACAACATGATTTCAGGACAGGACGTTATGGCAAAACAAAATCTGGCTGATGACGCCAACAGAACCGCATCCTGGACGGCTGCCTGTCTTCGCCTGATCCTGAATTCCAAACTGTATTGGGGCTTGGGCTTTTTGTTGATTTTCGGGGCACTGTCCTCGCCCATCACGTCAAAGGGCGTGAACATCTTTCTGTCGCTGGGCAATCTTACCGATGTTTTGCGTCAGGTTTCAGTCACGGGGATTGTCGCCGTCGGCATGACGCTGGTGATCCTGATTGCGGGAATTGATTTGTCTGTCGGTTCAATCCTTGCGCTTGGGACGGTGATTTGCGCCATGTTGCTGACCCAGGAAGGCTGGACCACCGCCAGCTATATCGGCGTGCCGGCGGTGGGGGCGCTTGTGTTCCTCTGCATTTGGGCGGTGATCAGCGTCCTTCGCGGTTTTGTGCGGGGCAACGGCTCCGTTCGCGTCTTGAAGCCCAGCCCCGCCAAAACGGCCCTTGTCGCCTTGGTTTGCGCCGGGTTGGCAACAGCGCTGATGATCTGGCTGTCTGCGCAAGTACCCGGCAAGTTTGGTGTTCTGGCGGTTCTGATCACCGTGCCCTGTGTCTGTGCTGTGTTTGGCGCAGTAAACGGCGCGTTGATCGTTTATGGCCGCCTTCAACCCTTTATCGTCACCCTTGCCATGATGGTGGGGGCGCTGGGACTTGCCCGCCTGATTGCGGGTCAGGATACGGCGGTCTATCCCGTTTATACCGGAACAAATGCCACCGAAAACTTTGAGGCATTGCGCACCCTTTTGTGGGGCGTCATTCCGGTTCCGGGGCTGTTCTTTCTGGCCGTTCTTGCGATTTTCTACGCCCTGACCAGGTTCACCACATATGGTGCCTATCTCTTGGCCATAGGCGGCAACGAACAGGCGTCACGGCTGGCGGGGATCAACGTCAACCGCATCAAGATCGCGACCTATACGATTTGCAGCGCCTTGGCCGGGCTGGCGGGCATTCTTTACGTGGCACAATTCCGGCAAGGCAAACCGGACGCGGGCATGGGGCTGGAACTTGATGCCATCGCCGCCGTGGTGATCGGCGGTACCAGTCTGATGGGCGGCAGGGGAACCGTGATCGGCACCATGGTTGGGGTGCTGATCTTCGGTTTTCTGGGCAATATCCTGCAACTGAACAACATCGACAGCAATTCTCAGCTGGTCCTGAAGGGCGCGATCATCATTGCCGCCGTGCTGCTTCAGGAAGGTCAGCTGGGCGTGATCTTTTCAAAGCTTAGGAAAACCTAAGTCAGAAAAGCAGAAGGCTCTAGCCCCGGATTGTGGAAGGTCGCGAGGCTAGAGCGAACAAGAACGGCACATCAGTGCCATCCACTGAACAAGGAGAATGTTATGAACAGACGGAAATTTGGCAAGGGGCTTTCCTTGCTTTCGGCAGCGATTGTTGTCGGTCTGCCGATGGGCGCGTTGGCGCAGGACAAGACTTATACCATCGGATTTTCGCAGGTCACCACGGTGGAGCCGTGGCGCGTGCAGTTCAACAAAGACCTGCGCGCCGAGGCAGACTTGCATCCAAACGTCACCCTGCTCATGGCCGATGCCAACGACCGCACCGAAGAACAAGTCGCTCAGGTGGAAAACTTCATCCAGCAGGGCGTCGATGCGATCCTTATTTCGCCCAAAGAGGCTGCAGGCCTGACGGGTGTCGTTGAAAAGGCAACCGATGCCGGCATTCCGGTCTTTGTGCTGGACCGGAACGTAGAAACCGAAAAGTTCGTTCAATGGGTCGGCGGCGACAACGTGCTGATCGGCGAAGCGGCGGGGGCCTTTATTCTTGACGCACTCGGCGGGCCGGGCAAGGCCACAGGCAACATTGTCGAAATCTATGGCGGTCTGGGAATTCAGGCGACGTTTGACCGCTCAGACCCGGTACATGCCGCCGTTGCCAATGAACCTGGCGTAAAGTTCCTGCTTGACCGTCAGTCGGGGGATTGGAAACAGGATCAGGCCTACGACATCATGGCGACGGCTTTGCGTAATTTTGAGGATATCGATGTCGTCTACGGTCATAACGACCCGATGGCTTATGGTGCCTATCTGGCCGCAAAAGACGCGGGCCGCGAAAAGGATATCCTCTTTGTCGGCGTTGATGGTCTGCCCGGCGAAGGCGTGACCTGGGTTGCCAATGGCGAACTTGCGGCGACGTTCTTGTATCCCACGCCCGGGGCCGAAGGGTTGCGGCAGGCGCTGGCGTATCTGGCGGGCGGGAAGGTCGAAAAGAAGGTCGTCATGGGCACCGAGACGATCACCAAAGCAAACGCCGAAGCCATTCTTGTCCGCAATGGGCTGAAGTAAAATGATGCTGGATTGGTCTGACCGAAGACGCTCCCCTTTGGTTTGATCCGTGGCGCAAGGGCCGTTAAACAGCCCTTGCGTCTTTTGATATTTGGCGGGACATCAGGATCAGGCTGCAACGACGACCCCCTTTGTAGACGCGAAAAACAGACCCATGGCGCCCAATCAGCTGACCAAGTTGCAAAAATATTCGGCTCCAGCGCTCGAAAAGGGCCTTGATATCCTTGAGCTGCTTTCGCTTTCCGGCACGGAGATGTCTTTGTCGCAAATCGCGGCCGGGGTAGGTCGGTCGAAGAACGAGATTTTCCGGATGATGATCGTTCTGGAGGAACGTCAGTTCATCGGCCGCAGTGTTGGTGACTATTATTACCTGACCGACCGACTTTCTATACTGGGTGCCAGCCGTTCTGATCACAACCGGCTTGCCGAAGTGGCCATGCCAGTATTGTTAAGGCTGGCGGAAAAGACTGCTTTCACCTGTCACCTGTCTGTCTTGGAAAACGACGTCGTTTTGGTAGTCGCGCAGGCCGAAGCCGCCAAGGGCTATTCGATCTCGGTGCAGGTCGGCCACCGTAGCCCTGTCGCCGAAAGCTCTGCCGGGGTGAGC
>JANMDH010000358.1:0-15100 GCA_031376195.1 Gemmobacter sp.
GTCAGAACGGCGGCCTCTTGCGCCGTCAGATCGACAGCCATCCCTTTCGCCGTCGCGCGGCCCATTCTGATATCAAAACTGAGCCCCCGCACTTCGAACAAAGGCGATTGCTGGCCCATCCGGCGCCGCAGCAGTGCGCGGACACGGGCCAGAAGTTCGGCCATGTGGAACGGCTTGGTGATGTAGTCGTCTGCACCTGCGTCCAGCCCGTCCACGCGCGCAGACCAGCCATCCCGCGCCGTCAGAATAAGGACGGGGATAGTTATCTTCTGACTGCGCCAGTCCCGCAACACAGAGATACAATCGCGTTTGGGCAGGCCCAGATCGAGGATGATCACATCATAAGGTTCGGTCGCACCCAGAAAAGCGGCTTCTTCGCCATCCTGAACCAGATCGACGGCCCGCCCTTCCTGGACAAGGGCCTGACGGATCTGATCGCCAAGCACAGGGTCGTCTTCAGCCAGCAGCAGCCTCATGCCGCATGTTCCGCGTCAGATTGCATGTAAGAAATGGTATCATCGGTTCCCATTGCCCCCCCCATTTCCATTGCCGCCGCCGTTGCCGCCGCCATTGCCCCCGCTGTTGCCGCCACCATTGCCGCCGCCGTTCCCACTGGAATTGCCACCGCCGGAATTGCCGTTGCCACCACCATTGCCACCATTCGCAGACCCTGCTTTGCCTTGTCCGTTTGAGGAATTTGCCTTGCCAAGCGCAACCGTTCCGGCGGCCTGCGATTTGCCACTGGTAGAAGCGGCCCGCACCTGTGCAGCGGTTGTGGAACTGCTTGGTAACAGGTCACCTGTTCGGGCATCCATCACCAGACTGACCAATCGGCCGGACGGCTGCACGATCACCACGCGGTAAAAAAGCCCGTCCATTTCGAACAGGCGGACATCCACGGCTTCACCCTGTGTCGCACGGCCCACGATCGACATCACGCGCAAAAGATCAAGACTCTGACCGGCATCTATCGTGCGGCGCAATTCTTTCTGCCCGATCTCACGTGGGATTTCCGCCAGTGCGGTACCCGAGAGCCCCACGAACCCGATCAGAACAGAGGTGATGGAAATGCGTTTCATATCGCTTTCTACCAAAAGGAAGGTGAACTGAAAATGAACAAGTCGTTTAACGAGGGTTCATGTTGCCTGTGATTTATCTTGGTCACAATTTGGTCTCTGACCGTGGTTTCTCTGCAGGTCTGGCTGGCCGAAAAGATTGGAGATAGGCATGAAAAATCAAAGCAAAGACTTCCTTTCGGCAGTGCTTTTTTCTGTGGCCCTGCTTGGGGCCATGTCTGTTGTCGCTACAATATCTTTTACTGACGTCGCTTTTGCAAAGAATGGCAACGGTGGTGGCGGCGGCAACGGTGGTGGCGGCGGCGGTAATGGCAACGGTGACGGTAACGGCAACGGTAACGGCGGTGGCAACGGTGGCGGTAACGGCAACGGCGGCGGTAACGGCAACGGCGGCGGTAACGGCAACGGCGGCGGCTCGGGGGCATCAGATGCTTCGGATGGTGGCGACGGATCGTCTTCATCCGGCCATGGCAAATCAGGCGCGTCCGTTTCAGGTTCGGATGAGCAGCCACCATCGCGCCCGGTCAAACCGAAGAAAGGTTCGCGCCTAAGTGATGCGCTGGGTGTTCACCCGTCTGAACTTGGTGCTCTGAACGCGGCACATGCTTCGCCAAACGCCCTTGCACATGCCAACCCGAATTCACGCGTTGGCAAGATAGCCGCTTATCGCGATTCTGTTGCAGGCCGCACCGCACTACTGGACGAATATGCGCGTGTTCGTTCCGAGTTCGAGGCAACGCCCGCACCGGCCCGCGATACCACTGCGATTGACAGTGATATCGCGCAGTCCGAGGCTGATCTTGATCGGACGGCGTCGGACATTTCCGCACTTCAGGCGGAACTGGATGCTGCGCCGGAAGGAACTGACACCACGGATCTGCAGGCAGAGATCGCGGCAAAAGAGGCGGAGCTTGGCTTGCTCGAAGATGAACGGATGGCACTTGATGCGGAACGCCAGGCTGCGGAAGACTACGCGGAACTCGTCTCGCGCGAGGCGGATTTGCGCGAAGCCATTGCCAATCAGCCAGCAACAGAGCTTGCCCTGCTTGAAGCCGCAGCCAACAAGCCCGTAACTGACGGCGTCATTAATCAGGTCAATCACTTGCTTGGTTTGGACCTTGCAGAGATCATTGTTCCTGATGCGCCAGTGGCGCCTGTCGCTGTGGTCATCGAATAGCAGGTCTGGTGGCAAAACCGATACGCAAGATCTGATCGCATGGGTTTTGAGTATCGCGTGAAGTGCCACCAACCCAAAAATACCGCAAAGGGCGGGAAAATCTAATACCCCGCCCTTTCCAGTTTCTGATCTGAATTTGAGGAAACCCCAGACGATGTCCAGTCATCAACCTCGTGGTCCAGTCTATAACTTCCTTATCGACGAAGACGGTTCCGCCAGCATTGAGGCGGTCATCTGGTTGCCTGTGTTCATCATGCTGCTTGGACTTGTCGTGGATACGTCTTTGATCTTTGCCCGACAAGCGCAGGCGCTTCGGATCATTCAGGATGCCAACCGGTCATTTTCAATTGGACGTATCATGACTGTCGAGGCGACCGAGGCGATGATTTCTGACCGGCTGTCGCCTTACAGCCCTAATGTAGAAGTTAGCACTACCCTGGACATGGGATTGATCACCAGCACGGCCATAATGCCCGCAAATGATCTGAGCAGTCTTGGTCTTATTCCAGCGTTTGCCGGTGTAAATGTTTCCGTAACCGCCCAACACATGTCGGAGAATTGAAATGAAGGTGCGTGCCCTGTTCAAGAATACCAGGATTTCGCGTGAAGATGGGGGCATCACTGTTCTCAGCCTCTTCATGCTCGTTACTTCTATGGTATTGGGTGGCATGGCGATCGACATAACGAATGTCATGACCGCGCGGACGCAACTTCAGGTCGCTGCTGACGCTGCTGCCCATGCAGCCCTTCTGGCCCGCGAAACCAAAACTGCGGCTGATGCCGCTGCTGCCGGGGCCAAAGTCGCTGCATTGAACATGCCTGCCTCGCAGTACGGAGATGTTCTGACCGCGCAAGAGATTTCCTTTGGCACTTGGGATGCCGAGAACCTTTTGTTCACGCCGGACATCAATTCGAAAAGTGCAGTGATGGTCTTGCCCAAGCGTACGGAAGAGACGGGCAATCCGGTTGCAACCTATCTGCTGAAACTCGTGGGTGTAAATTCTTGGGATGTTCGCGTGCAGGCCATCTTCACCACGTACAACCCGACCTGTTTTCGTGAAGGACTGGTTGCCAAAGATGTCGTCGACCTGCAAAGCAACAACACCTATTACAATGGATTCTGCATCCATTCGAACAAATATGTTTCGCTGAACAGCAATAACTATTTCGAACCCGGAACTGTCGTCTCGATGCCGAATTCTGAGGATATCGATCTTCCGAATTCAGGTTTCAAGACGAATACAGGATTGAAAGAGGCGCTGCGGTCCGGCTCGTACTATATTCGGATCATTGAACGGATCGACGATATCATTCGAGGGCTTAAGAATAAAGATCCGGATTTTCTGCCGGATTATATCGTCGCACAGTCAAATATCGTGACCGTCGATCCGAAGAAGGCCATCACCGCCGCTTTGCTGACATCCGGCCGACTGCATGTCATGACATGCACGGGGGCTGGTACGGCGAACGTCCCGCAGAATACAGTAATCAAAAACATCGTGATGGTGACAAACTGCGACATCAAGTTCGGGCAAGGCGTGGTTTTGGAAGACGTCGTGATTGCCACAACGAGTACCAGCGCAAGATCGCTTAGCGCAGCGTCAGACATGCAGGTCGGTCGTAATGACAATTGCGCGCCGGGTGGTGGGGCGCAGCTTGTGACAATGGGGGGAATGTCTTTTCCGTCAGGACTGAAGGTTTATAACGGTCAACTGCTGGCTGTGGGTGACATCGAGTTTGCCGCCAATGCGAACGGGATAAAAGGCGCATCCTTTGTTGCGGGGGGCACAATTTCTGGCACCAGCAACATGGGCATGGGATTCTGCGGTACGGGTATGGAAGACAATTTCCACGCCAACTACTTCCGCCTTGTGAATTAAGCCGCCGTCGGCGTCAAAAAACAGGCTGATTGGTCAGAATGAAAAGGAGCCGGGCACTTTCGAAGTCATGGTGCCCGCCAGATTTACTTCCAGTTGGACCGTCGAGCAGTAAGTGACGTTGCCCCATGGTCGAAACCGCATGTTTCGGTTCAGATCGGCTGACAAGTGTGCCGGAACAAGCCGCTGGCAGAAGAAACGGTCGCGGTCTGTTTTGAGGTATCGAAAGATCGTCTCTTCAACCGTGGCATCGGAATTCGCCTGTAAAGCATCGGGAACAGGCCATTCTGCCGTTCGATACGAAGAAAACCAAACCAAAAGCTAAGAAAATCAATGATATTGGTGGGCGACCCTGGAATCGAACCAGGCACGGGTCGCCCCGGGAGAGTTACAGTCTCCTGCCGCACCTTGCAGCGCGTCGCCCACTCTGGCGTGGGAATTACCGAAGCCCCCCCATGGCGTCAAGGCGAAAAGGCGGATAGGGCAGCACTTGCAGGGGATGGCATCGGATGCCAGGTTCGATGGATCAGGGCAGGACGGGACAGCGATGACACAGGGTATGGCGAAACCCGATTGGGTGGTCGACAAGGAACGCGCAAAGCGCGCGGCGGAACGCGAGACCGTGTGGCTGTTCGGCTTGCATGCTGTGCGCGATGCGCTGCTGAACCCGGCCCGAAAGAAGCTCCGCCTTGTGCTGACCAAGAATGCGGCAGACCGTCTTGGGGATGCGTTGGCAGCGGGCGGGATTGCGCCCGAAATCGTCGACCCCCGCCGCTTTGACGTGCCGATTGATGAAACGTCCGTTCATCAGGGTGCGGCAATGGAAGTGAAACCCCTGAACTGGGGATCGCTGCAGGAGGTCTGCATCAGCGGTGCGGGTCTGCCCTTGGTAGTGCTGTTGGACCGGGTAACCGACCCGCATAACGTGGGTGCCGTGCTAAGATCAGCTGAAGTATTCGGGGCAAGGGCGGTCATCGCGCCGCAGCGGCATTCGGCACCCGAAACCGGGGCCTTGGCGAAAACCGCCAGTGGGGCGCTGGAACGTCAGCCCTATCTGAGGGTAACGAACTTGTCGGATGCGATGACGGAGTTGAAGGCAATGGGCTATGTCCTGCTGGGACTGGACGGCGATGCGACGGTGACACTGGCCGAGGCACTGGCCGAGATCGGCACGCGTCCTGTGGGGCTGGTGATGGGGGCCGAGGGGCCGGGACTGCGTGACAAGACGCGGGACACCTGCGATCGTCTGGTGAAAATCCCGGCGCGGGGCGGATTTGCCTCGCTCAATGTTTCAAACGCGGCGGCGGTGGCGCTTTATGCCGCAACGGCGCGCTGAAGTGTCGTTTTCATCACGACTGCGCGACTGACCCTTCTTTTCACCACGATACTTCCCACTTCTGTGAGAGGATAGGGTCGGAACCTCTGTCCGGTAACTCACTGTCCCTCGTTCCGTGACTGCGCCCGGCCCTCTGGCTCGGGCGCTTTTTTGTGGGTTAGGTGGCAGGCCATTAATTGGTGCTCTGATCCCGCTTGGCGGCCGATCTGGGGCGTGATCCTGCTTAAGACTTCGATACTGGATAAAAATGGGGCCAGGCAAATGACGACCGACGACGACATCCGGCAGATACTGACCACGACCAAGGTGATCGCCCTTGTCGGCTGGTCGCCGAAAACTGACCGGCCAAGCCACGGGGTGGCGCGGTTTCTCGCAGGGCGCGGGTATACCGTGATCCCGGTCAATCCGGGCCAGGCGGGAATTGAGGCGCTCGGCACCACAGTGCGGGCCAGCCTGTCGGACATTGCCGAACAGGTCGATATGGTGGACATCTTCCGGCGGTCAGAAGACGTGCTGCCCGTCGTCGAGGAAGCACTGCGGGCGCTGCCGGGGTTGAAGACGGTTTGGATGCAGTTGGGTGTGATAAACGAGGCGGCGGCGGAACTTGCCTGTGCGCAGGGCGTGGCCGTGGTGCAGGATCGTTGTCCGGCGATCGAGGTGCGAAGGTTGAACCTGTAGTTCAGTTTTTCGTAGAACAGCCAAACAAACTCGAATTCTCTGAGTAAATTCAGGCTAACGCCCCGCCTTTTCGGCCACCCCCGACTGTCCCTCGCGCCGCCCCAGTTCCGCCAGCACATCATTCAGGGTTACGTTCCGCGCCGCGAGCATGACCAAGAGGTGATAAATCACATCCGCCGCCTCTGCCGTCAGCCGCGCGGTGTCGCCCTTGACCGCCTCAATGATCGCCTCAACCGCTTCTTCGCCGAATTTCTCGGCGCATTTGTCCGGGCCTTGCGACAGCAGTTTTGCCGTCCATGACGTTTCGGGGTCAGCGCCCTTGCGGGCGGCAATGGTGGCGGCAAGACGGTCGAGGGCGTTCATGTCAGCCTCATCGGAATACCGGCGGCGGCCATATGGGCCTTGGCCTGACCAATCGTGAACTGGCCGAAGTGAAAGATCGACGCCGCCAGAACCGCACTGGCGTGGCCTTCGGTGACCCCATCAACCAAATGATCCAACGTGCCGACCCCGCCGCTTGCGATCACCGGGATCGGTACGGCATCCGCCACGGCGCGGGTCAGGTGCAGGTTAAAGCCCGAACGCGTGCCGTCGCGGTCCATGCTGGTCAGCAGGATTTCCCCGGCACCTTTGGCGGCCATCGCCTGCGCGAATTCCACCGCATCAATCCCCGTCGCGCGGCGCCCCCCATGCGTGAAAATCTGCCACCGGCCCGGTTCCACGGTTTTCGCGTCAATCGCGACAACGATGCACTGGCTGCCAAAGCGGTCCGCCGCGCGGGCCACCACATCAGGGTCAGCCACCGCCGCCGAATTGAACGATACCTTGTCCGCCCCCGCCAACAACAGGGCGCGCACATCTTCCGGGCTGCGCACCCCTCCGCCTACGGTGAGGGGCATGAAACAGGCCTCGGCGGTGCGGGTGACCAGATCGAACATTGTGCCCCGGTTTTCATGCGTCGCGTTGATGTCGAGGAAACATAATTCGTCTGCGCCGGCCGCGTCATAGGCCTTGGCGGCCTGAACGGGATCGCCTGCGTCGATCAGACCGACGAAGTTGACACCTTTGACGACGCGGCCGTCGGCGACGTCGAGGCAGGGGATGATGCGGGTCTTGAGCATGCGGGGGTCCCAATCTTGCTGCCAGCACCTGCCTTTGGCGTCGCAAAAGGGGGGCTATCTGCCCCCCTTACCCCCCCGAGGATATTTGTGCAAAGAAGAAAGGGATCAAGGCGCGCGCAAGGCCTCCAGCGCCTGACGCAGATCAATTGCCCCGTCATAGAGCGCGCGACCGGAGATGGCCCCGGCGATGACATTCGTCGCTTGCAAGGCCACCAGATCGGCCAGCGAGGATACCCCCCCGCTGGCAATCACGGGAATTGTCACGGCGCGCGCCAGGCTTTCGGTTGCCGCGATGTTCGGCCCGCCCATTGCCCCGTCGCGGTCGATGTCGGTGTAGATGAGCGCGGCGACACCTGCGTCTTCAAAACGGTGGGCGAGGTCAGTCACTTGTACCGTCGTTTCAGTGGCCCAGCCCTTTGTCGCGACAAATCCGCCGCGCGCGTCGATGCCAACCGCGACCTGCCCCGGAAAGGCAGCCGCAGCCTGCCGGACCAGAGCGGGGTTTTCAACCGCGACCGTGCCAAGGATCACACGCGACAAGCCCGCCATCAGCCACATTTCAATGGTGGCCATGTCACGGATGCCACCGCCCAGCTGGCAGGGCACAGACACCGCCGCGAGGATCGCGCGCACCGCGAACGCGTTCACGGGTTCGCCCGCGAAGGCACCGTTCAAATCTACCAGATGCAGCCATTCGCAGCCCGCTTCCTGAAACGTCAAGGCTTGGGCTGCCGGATCATCGCCGAAGACCGTGGCCTTTTCCATGTCGCCCTTCAACAGGCGCACGCATTGGCCATCTTTCAGATCAATAGCGGGATACAGGATCATGGCGGCCTCTTTCATCGGATAAAGGTCGTTTGGCACGGGTCGCGGCCATTGCCAAGGGGTGGTAAACAGGCACGACAATCCGGTGCGCAACTGGATGCGCGCGGATCAGGGCAGTCCCGTAAACGAAAGTTTAAGTAGGCCGAACAGCGGGTTTGCAACCTGAGTTTATTGCAAAATCATTGTATTAAGCCGCGGATGGATGGCCCATCCCGCGCAGCCGGTCATCAGGGATGGTGCACGCGATTTTCGATTTCCCAAACATCAGGACAGACCCATGCCAATTTGGACTTTTGCCCCCACCTCGCGCAACGTTGCGGGGAATACACAGAACCTTGCCTTCAATCTTGGTGTCTACATCATTGACGATCTGCCGATGACCGTAAACTCATCGACGACTGTAAAGTATGAAGGGTCGCTGGGGATTGTCTCCCCCTCGGCCATCTTCGCGCTGACGTTGGGCGGAAACGGCTTTTCCACCGCTGCGGGCAAAGTCAGTGGAGGAACCATCAATCAGCTTGACCTGACCATCGCCGGGCAGTCCCATGTCACGATTACTGGGCTTAGTCTTTCGGGCGAACAGTTCGGCAACCTTGCGATTTTGGATTTTGACAGCACCTTGTTGTTGGAAGAGTTTCTGCTGGCTGGCAACGACAAGATCATCGGTACTGCACTGGATGACGTGCTCAATGGCAAGAACGGCAATGACAGGTTGATTGGCAACGCCGGGGGTGACGACCTGAACGGTGGCAGTGGCAATGATACGCTGATTGGTGGTAGAGGAACCGATGATCTTGTGGGCGGCAGCGGTGCCGACAAGTTTGTTTTCGACAAGAACGTCTATGCCGCCGGTGTCGACTACTTCACCGATTTCAGCCGGGTGGATACGCTCTTGCTCGACAATGATGCTTTTCGGGGCATCGGCGGGGCGGGCAAACTGGCCGCGTTCAAGTTCAAGAATATCGACACTGGGCTGCCGGATGGGAATGACCGGTTCTATTATTCGCAGCAGTCAGGCGCGCTTTGGTATGATCCGGATGGCAGCGGTTTCAAGGCGTGGGTACTGTTCGCCGATCTTCAGGACGGGGCGCGTCTGACGGCTGCGGATTTCCAGATCATCAACTGATCCGCGCCCGCAGGGATGGTGCGGCGGCATCCGGCTTGGCCCCGTTGGAACGCAGGCCGGGTGTCACCCAAACACCGACCATCCGGTTTCCCGGGCCAAAGCTTCGACTGCTTCGGTGCCGAGTTTGGAATTTCCCTGTGCGTTCAGCCCTGGTGACCAGACGGCAATCGAGGCGCGACCCGGCGCGATCACCAAAATCCCGCCGCCAACCCCACTTTTACCCGGCAGGCCTACCCGATACGCAAAATCGCCTGATCCGTCATAATGCCCGCAGGTCAGCATTAGCGCATTGATCCGCCGCACGCGCGCAGGCGATACCATACGCAAACCGCCCGGCGCGTTCATCAGGAACCGTCCTGCGCGGGCCAACTGCAGGCAGGTCATTTCGATGGCGCATTGGTGGAAATAGGTGCCTAAGGTAAGTTCAGGCGGGTTGTGCAGGTTGCCTTCGGATTTCATGAAATGTGCCAGCGCAAGGTTGCGATGCCCCGTCATTGCCTCGGACGCGGCGACTGTATTGTTGATGTGGATTTCATCGTCCTCTGCCGATGCACGGATGAAGCGCAGAATTTCCCCCAGAACCTCGCGCGGTTTATGGCCTGCGAGGATGGCATCCGTGACGACAATCGCACCGGCATTCACGAATGGATTTCGTGGGCGGCCCTTTTCATGTTCGAGTTGCAGAATGGAATTGAAAGCAAGTCCCGAAGGTTCGCGCCCGACCCGGTTCCACAGCTGATCGCCAAGACGGCCAAGTGCGATGGCAAGGGTAAAAACTTTGGAAACGCTCTGGATTGAAAACGGGAGGTGCGCAT
This sequence comes from Gemmobacter sp., assembly GCA_031376195.1. Taxonomy (GTDB): domain Bacteria; phylum Pseudomonadota; class Alphaproteobacteria; order Rhodobacterales; family Rhodobacteraceae; genus JANPIX01. The sequence continues at coordinate 10,032 of JANMDH010000358.1, forward strand.
CACCGATTTGATATTCCCGACCGTCGGCGCAGACAACCGCCATGCCGAACAGGTTCGGGTCAACCCCTGCCAATTCGGAAATGTAATTGGCAACCTTGCCACGGTCGTCGCTGACTTTCGCCGTATGATGGATCGCATCCAAAATGGAGTGCAGATCGGGCACATCCATCAGGGGGTCCAACCCAGGAAATTCGCGATCAGACGCAGGCCCGTGGCTTGAGACTTTTCAGGGTGGAACTGCGTGCCCACCATCGTATCGCGCCCAATGATGGCGGTGATCGGCTGGCCGTAATCAGCATGTGCCAGCAGATAGCCCGGTGCTGCGACCTGCATGTGATAGGAATGGACGAAATACGCATGATCGCCCGTCAAAATCCCGTTTAGCACCGGATGCGGCTGATCAATGACCAAATCATTCCAGCCCATATGTGGGACTTTCATCGCGGGATCGGTTGGAACAATCCTCACGACCTCTCCACCGATCCAGTCAAAGCCCGGCGTATCGTGATATTCGCGGCCCCAGCTGGCCATCATCTGCATCCCCACGCAGATGCCCAGAAAAGGGCGGCCCCGGGTCTGTACCGCCTCCGCAATCGCCTCGAACAGCCCTGACTTTGCCCCAAGTGCCGCGCGGCAGGCCGGGAAAGCCCCGTCCCCCGGCAACACAATCCGGTCAGCGCGCGCCACATCCTCGGGGCGGGATGACACCAGAATGGACCCACCGCTGCCTTCGTCCGCCATGCGCTGAAACGCCTTTGCGGCAGAATGCAGATTGCCGCTGTCATAATCAACAAGAACGGTCAGAGAGCCCACGTCAGTCGCGCCCCATTTCCCGAAAACCGGTTTCCACTTTTCGGGGCGCGCTCACAGCATGCCCTTGGTGGACGGGATTGCCCCTGCTTGTCGCGGGTCCATTTCCACAGCCATCCGCAACGCCCGCGCCACCGCCTTGAACGTCGCCTCTGCAATGTGGTGGCTGTTCAGCCCGTGGATCAGATCAAGGTGCAGCGTGATCCCGCCATGCGTGGAGATCGCCTGAAAAAACTCCCGCACCAGCTCTGTGTCGAACGTGCCGATCTTTGCCGTTGGGAAGGGCACATTCCAGACCAGATAAGGCCGCCCCGAAAGGTCGAGCGCGCAGACCACCTGCGCATCATCCATCGCCAACCGACATTCACCATAGCGCCGGATGCCGCGTTTATCGCCCAAGGCTTTGGCCAGTGCTTGCCCGATGGCAATGCCGCAGTCTTCCACCGTGTGGTGGTCGTCGATCTGCAGATCGCCGTCACAACGCAGGGTCAGGTCGAACAGCCCATGGCGGGCCAGCTGGTCAAGCATGTGATCGAAAAAACCCACCTCCGTCACGCAATCGCTGACGCCTGACCCATCAAGCGTCAACATCACGTCAATGTCCGTTTCAGTCGTCTTGCGGGTGATCGTGCCTGTGCGCATGCCAGAAATCCCTGTTCGGTGATGCTGCCTTATAAGTAGCACGCGCGGAACTGGAAAGGGGGGCAGGAGCCATGCAACCAGCGATAACCCCCGCGGATCGGAGGTGTTAAAAGGCAAGGTCCTGATGCCTGCTGCGCACCGATGGACCTTTGGCCGCAAGCCGCCTAGAAAGACATCGCCCGCAAAGGGTTTGACCATTTTCGGGGGACACGCATGCTGACCGGCAAACATCTGATCGCAGGCAATTGGGTTGCGGGGGGCGCAACATTTTCCAGCATGCCAGCCAGCGGCCCATCGCATGATTTCGCCGTTGGAACCCCAGCGCATGTCGACGCGGCGGCGCAGGCGGCCGAGGCGGCCTTTCCCTTTTTCAGTGCCCTGACGCGTGAACGGCGTGCCGTTTTTCTGGATCGTATCGCCGACGAAATCGACACGCGCGGGGCCCGGATCACGGAAGTGGGCAGTGCCGAAACCGGATTGCCACCAGCCCGGCTGGAAGGGGAGCGCGGGCGTACGACTGGCCAGTTGCGGCTGTTTGCGTCGCATATCCGCAAGGGGGATTATCTGGACCGCCGCGTTGACGCGGCCTTGCCAGACCGCAAGCCGCTGCCGCGCGCTGAAATCCGACTGATCCAGCAACCCATCGGCCCGGTGGGCGTATTCGGGGCATCAAACTTTCCGTTGGCCTTTTCCGTCGCGGGCGGGGATACGGCCAGCGCCTTGGCGGCAGGCTGCCCGGTCGTGGTCAAAGGTCATTCCGCGCATCCGGGCACAGGCGAGATCGTGGCGCAGGCAATTGACGCGGCAATCAAGGCCTGCGGGATGCATGCCGGTGTGTTCAGTCTGGTGCAAGGCGGGCGGCGCGATGTGGGCGAAGCGCTGGTGCAGCATCCCCTGATCCGGGCGGTTGGCTTTACCGGGTCGCTTGTGGGTGGGCGGGCGCTGTTCGATCTGTGTGCTGCGCGCCCCAATCCGATCCCGTTCTTTGGCGAGCTGGGCTCTGTGAACCCGATGTTCCTGTTGCCCGCTGCGGTGGCGGCGCGGGGTGTGGCGATCGGTGCGGGCTGGGCTGCGTCACTGACGATGGGGGCGGGGCAGTTCTGCACGAACCCCGGGATTGCGGTGGTGATTGACGGGGCGGAGGCGGATGCGTTTGTAGATGCCGCCAAGGTGGCGCTGGAATCCGTTGCGGCGCAGACCATGCTGACGGACGGAATTGCGCAAGCCTACCGTGATGGTCGCGACCGGATCGCCGCGGGCAGGGGCGTCGGGGCGATCCTGACCACGATGTGCGACCACCGGCAGGCGACACCCTATCTGTTTGAAGTGTCGGGCACGGATTGGCTTTCCGATCATGCCTTGGGCGAAGAGGTGTTTGGGCCCTTGGGACTGGTCGTCCGTGTGCGCGATGCTGACGAAATGCGGGCGATTGCACATGGCTTGCAGGGTCAGTTGACGGCAACACTGCATCTGGATGCAGGCGATCACGCCTTTGCGCAAACGCTGTTGCCGGTGCTCCAACGCAAAGCCGGGCGCATTCTGGCCAACGGCTTTCCCACTGGGGTAGAGGTATCCGAGGCGATGGTGCATGGCGGGCCATACCCAGCCTCCACCAATTTTGGGGCAACCTCCGTTGGTACGATGTCGATCCGCCGTTGGCTGCGCCCTGTCAGCTATCAGAACCTGCCCGTGGGCCTGTTGCCCCCCGATCTGGCCTGAGGTCGCCGGGGCCGTTACCCGGTCGTAAACAGCGCCCTGAACTGATCCCGCAGCACGTTCTTTTGCACCTTCCCCAGAGCATTGCGGGGCAGGTCCGGCTCCACCAGGATCAATTTCGGCAGTTTGTAATTCGCAAGCCTGCCGCGTAGTGCTGATCGGGCCGCCTCGCCGTCGAGCGCGACCCCCGGTCGGGCTGTCACAATGGCCACCACCGCCTCGCCGAAATCCGGATGCGGCACGCCGATCACCGCTGAGGCGGCAACACCCGGCAGATCGTCCAAGGCCGCCTCCACTTCCGCCGGATAAACGTTCAGGCCCCCCGTGATCACCAGATCCTTCGACCGCCCCACGATGCGCAGATAGCCATCGGCATCGAATGCCCCCATGTCGCCCGTTCTGAAAAACCCGTCGCTGCAAAATTCGGCGGCGGACTTTTCGGGCGCGCGCCAATAGGCGCTGAACACGTTTGGCCCCAGCACCTCGATTGCGCCCACCTTTCCCTGCGGCAGCGCAGCCCCCGTCGCAGGGTCCGCCACCCTAACCGTCACCCCGGGCAAGGGCATCCCCACCGTCCCCGCGCGACGTTCGCCGAGATACGGATTCGAGGTGAGCATGCTGGTTTCCGTCATGCCATAGCGTTCCAGAATGGCGTGGCCCGTGCGCGCCTGCCATTCAAGATGCGTCACAGCGGACAGGGGGGCCGACCCGGAAATGAACAAGCGCATATGGGCGCAGGCGGCTTGGGTCAGGCCGGGGTCGGCCAGAAGCCGCGTGTAATAGGTTGGCACACCCATCATCACCGTTGCGCGGGGCAGGGCGGCCAGCACTGCGCCGGGATTGAAATCGGGCTGAAAGATCATCGCGGCCCCTGCGGCAATCGCGGTGTTGGTGGCCACGAACAGGCCATGCGTGTGAAAGATCGGCAGGGCGTGCAGGACCACATCATGTTGGGTGACAGCCCAAGTCGCAACCAAGGCTGCCGCATTGCTGGACAGGTTGTGGCGGGTCAGCATAGCGCCTTTGGACCGCCCCGTGGTGCCCGATGTATACAGAATCGCGGCGAGATCGTCAGGGGCGTGGGGCGGGTCAGCACGGGGATCGGCATCGTTTGTGGCAAGGGCCACGAATTCAGCCAGAGCCATCACCCGCCCCGGAAAATCCTGCCCTGCCATCATGGCCTGACGGGCCGCCTCGCAGATGAACACACTCGTTTCCGCATCGTTCAGGAAATAGAGTGTTTCGTTCGGCGTATACGCCGGGTTCAGCGGCAGAAACACTGCCCCGATCCGCAGGCAGGCCAGATAGAGGATCAACGCCTCGGCGCATTTCGCGACTTGCAAGGCCACCCGATCGCCTTTGGCAATGCCAAGACCTGTCAGGACATTTGCAAAGCGGCCTGTTCGGGCCAAGGTTGCGGCATACGTCAAGGTTGTGCCGTCTGGCAGATGTAGGAAGGGGCGAGTGGCAGATGTTGCCCCGTTTTTCAGGGCATCCAGAATATCGGCGGTCATGGCGGGCCTTTGTGGGGCGAGGAATGGCCTGAAGGTGCGCCTTGAAAAGGCGTGGGGTCAAGGTCGATTGCAGGGGGCGGGATGCTGCCGGGTTCGGCCCCTGATCATCTGGCCGCGGCACCCGAATTCCCTCTATCCCAACCCGCCACGCCGCTGGTTCTGTTGCAGGACGGTCATGGTGTCATGTCCATCACGGCAACGATGCGTTCGAATGGCAATCTCGCCTCGCGATTCAGTTCGATCACAATATCGGCATTCTTCGCCTCAAAAAGACACAGACAACGACCATCCTCCGGAACGTAGGTTGACCGGATATAGCGCACCCTGTCGCCATCATCGTACATTTTCTGGGCCTGACGCATGGCAGCGTCTTTGGTGCTGGCAAGG
>JANMDH010000366.1:0-8856 GCA_031376195.1 Gemmobacter sp.
GGCGGAAGCCCCTGGAAATCCATCGGCATTGGCGTTCTGACCGGCAGCCTGTCGGAAGAGTACGGCGGCCGTGTCTACCATGTGTGGTTCAGTAACACCGCGGATGCGGGTGTTCCCGACATCATGGGCACGAAGGATGCGGATGCGTTCAGCGGCACCTCTTTCCGTGACCGGCTGTTCGGGAAGGAGGGGCGCGATACCATTGCGGGCGGCACGGGGGCGGACCGGATCGACGGGGGGGCCGGGCGTGACCGGCTGACGGGCGATGCCGGGGCGGATCATTTCGTGTTTGCCGCGCGCGGGGGCGGGGCGGACCGGATCACCGATTTCACCCATGGCACGGATGATCTGCGGTTGGAGCGGGATGCGTTTGCCGCGCTGGGGGCCAAGGTGACAGTGGGCGAGCTGCACTTTGGGACTGACGCCCGCGATGGCGATGACCACCTGATCTATCAACGTTTGACCGGGCAATTGTGGTATGACGTGGATGGAAAGGGCGGTGCGGCCAAGGTCTTGTTCGCGGTGCTGGAACGCGACCCGGTGCTGAAGGCTGCGGATTTTGAAATGATCTGAAGCGGGACTGAAGGCATCGCCGGCGAACAAGGGTGCAATCCGACGCGATACCCGCAAAAAAAAACCCCCGGCCTTGCGGACGGGGGTTGATCGAAAAGGTCGGTTTCCCGACCCAGCATCGCGTGTCGATGGGTTACATACCGCCTTCGCGCTGAAGCTTTTTACGCGCAAGTTTCCTTGCACGACGAATGGCTTCTGCGGATTCGCGCGCTTTTTTGACGGAGGGTTTCTCGAAATGCTGCTTGAGCTTCATTTCGCGGAACACGCCTTCGCGCTGCAGCTTTTTCTTCAAGGCCCGAAGGGCTTGTTCGACGTTGTTGTCGCGGACACTGACCTGCATGTGGTTTTCACCACCTTCCTAAGCTAGAGTTGCACAAATTGTGCAGGCTGGCGGGCTATAGCAAAGGGACTATCTGTTGTCCACCACAGGCTGCTTTCAGGAAAGGAACGCTGCATGACCGACGCGACCTCAACCGACAGGACCAAAGACGCCGTTCTGGATGCGGCACTGGCGCATGTGCCCTTTGACGGCTGGTCGGAAACCAGCCTGCGGGCGGCGATTGCCGATGCGGGTGTGGCGGATGCCTTGGCGCGGGCCTTGTTTCCGCGCGGGGCGGTTGATCTGGCCTTGGCCTATCATCGGCGGGGCGACGCGCTGATGGTGGAGCGGTTGGCGGCGATGGACATGTCGACGCTTCGCTACAGCGAACGTGTGGTGCAGGCGGTGCGCACGCGGCTGGAGGTGGCGGGGGACAAGGAACTGGTGCGGCGGGGCAGCACGCTGTTTGCCTTGCCCAACCATGCGACGGACGGGGCGAAGGCCATCTGGGGCACGGCGGATGCGATCTGGAAGGCGCTGGGGGACACATCGAGCGATCTGAACTGGTACACAAAGCGGGCGACGCTGTCGGGAGTTTACGGGACAACGGTGCTGTTCTGGCTGGGGGATGACAGCACGGATCATCAGGCAACCTGGGAATTTCTGGACCGGCGGATCGAAGACGTGATGCGGATTGAAAAATTCAAGACGAAGTTTCGCGAAAATCCGTTGTCGAAAGCGTTTCAGGCGGGGCCGGGGCGCTTTTTCAGCTGGATCAAGCCTGCGGTGGTGCCGGACGATCTGCCGGGTAAGATGGGCAGGGGCGGTGCCCCGAATCCTTATCGGTAAAGGTTTTATTCATGTCCCTTCCTCTGTCGATGTTGGCGATCGAAATACCCGAGCCGGGGGGGCCGGATGTTCTGCATCAGGTTTCGGTTCCTGTTCCGGTGCCGGGGCACGGGCAGATCGTGATCAGGCTGGCCTATGCCGGGGTGAACCGGCCCGATGCGCTGCAAAGGGCGGGGGCCTATGCGCCGCCGGCGGGGGCATCGCCGCTGCCGGGTCTGGAAGGTGCGGGTGAGGTGGCGTCGGTCGGGCCGGGTGTGACGCGCTGGAAAGTGGGGGATCAGGTTTGTGCGTTGCTGCCGGGCGGGGGCTATGCGGAATATGCGCTGTGCCACGGTGATCACGCACTGCCTATTCCCAAGGGGCTGACGCTGCGCGAGGCGGCGTGCTTGCCCGAAACCTGTTTTACGGTCTGGTCGAACGTGGTGCGGCGCGGGCGGCTGAAGGCGGGGGAAAGGTTTCTGGTGCATGGCGGGTCATCTGGAATCGGGACAACGGCCATTCAGATGGCAAAGGCGCTGGGGGCGCGGGTGTTCACGACGGCGGGCTCTGAGATCAAATGCGAGGCGTGTCGGGGCCTGGGTGCCGAGATGGCGGTGAACTATCACGATGCGGATTTCGTGGAGGTGATGAAGGCGGAAGGCGGGGCAAACCTGATTCTGGATATGGTGGGGGGGGGCAATCTGCCGAGCAATCTGCAGGCTTTGGCGATGGACGGGCGGCTGGTGCAGATCGCCTTTCTGCAGGGACCGAAGGTGGAGGTGAACTTTGCCGATGTGATGGTGCGCCGCCTGACGATCACAGGATCGACGCTGCGCCCCCAGTCGGATCTGGCGAAGGCAACCTATGCGCGGGAACTGGAGGAACATGTCTGGCCGATGATCGCGCGGGGGGCGCTGCGCCCGGTGATCGACAGCGAATACGCGCTGGGCGACGCGGCCAAGGCGCATTGGCGGATTGAAAGTTCGGGCCATGTGGGAAAGATCGTGCTGAAGGTGGGGTAAGATCAGAGCGTTCCTACCGCACCGCCTGCATTACCGCGTCGTCCATCCGGCAATCGCGCACCACATCCGCGCCGCAGGTCTGCGGTTCCAGATCGCGGGACAGGCAGACGCGCACCTCGTCGATCATGCCTGCTTCGCAGGTGATGGTCACCATGTCGGCCGACCGCGCAGGGTTCGATTCCAGAAACGCATCTTCGATTACCGAGGCGGGCAGGGTCACGTCCCTGGGCAACGATTTCAACACATCGGGGATCACCACGCCATCAAAGGCGCGTCGTGACAGGGCAAAATAATCGGGTGCTGGCAGCCCTGAACAGCGCCCGTGTTTTTTCCACTCGTAGAACGCAAGTCCCGCACCGCCCATGATGTCGGCCATCGCCGCTGTTTCCGCCCGCGACGGATCACGCGCGCCGGTGCGGCAGTAGCTGGGCCAGCCTTGCGCAAACTGGGGCCAGAGCCCGTGCAGGGTAAAACTGAAGCCGCGACCCGGGTCGCATTGCGGATCACCCCGGGCGTCGCCCGTCACGCTGCACCAGGTGCTGCTCCACCCCAGGGACAAAACGTAATAATCGAACTGCCCCGCGCGTTCCCCTTCGGCATGGCCAAAGGGGGTGGACAGCAACAGGATCAACCCGGCCAGCGCGTTTCGCATTTTCTCTTTCCCTTCAGCCGGAACCACCCTATACACCCGACAACTTCCCGAAAACGAGAAGACGCGAACAAGGGTTCGCAGCCGTTTTCCCGGCCCGGGACAGATTTGTAAAGGGAATGCCGCGATGACCTCGAAGCCCCTCATGGCCAAAGCAACTGCCGTCTGGCTGGTGGACCATACGACACTGACATTCCGGCAGGTTGCGGAATTCTGCGGTCTGCACGAATTGGAAATTCAGGGGATTGCCGACGGTGATGTGGCAACAGGGGTCAAGGGCTTTGATCCGGTTGCGAACAACCAACTGGACCCGATTGAAATTGAGCGGGGTCAGAAAGATCCGCTCTATACGCTCAAGCTGAAATTCAACGCATCGGCTGTGGGCGAGGAAAAGCGTCGCGGGCCGCGTTATACGCCGCTGTCGAAACGGCAGGATCGTCCGGCGGCGATTCTGTGGCTGGTGAAGTTCCATCCGGAACTGAGCGATGGGGCGATCGGCAAGCTGGTGGGCACGACGAAGCCGACGATCCTGTCGATTCGCGAACGCACGCATTGGAACATCGGGACGATCCAGCCGATTGATCCAGTGGCGCTGGGACTGTGCCGGCAGACGGAGCTGGACGCCGCAGTGCAGGCCGCCGCGCGCAAGAAGGCGGCGGATGGCACGGTGATGTCGGATGACGAACGCCGCAAGCTGGTGTCAACGGAGCAGTCGCTGGGGATGGCGCCGGAACCGAAAATGCCGTCGAACCTGTCAGGGATGGAACAATTCAGCCTGCCGGAAAAAGAAGAAAAGGCCGCAGATTATTCGGATGCGGAAAGCTTCTTCACGATGCCGCACGGCACTGCGGACGATGAAGATGACGAAGACGAAGACGATCAGGATCGCAAAAACCGCAAGTGATCGGTCGGGCGCAAAGACGTCGGGAAACCCCTGCTTTTCCGCGGGGGTTTTTTGGTTTCAGCCGGGCAGCATGTCATCTGTGACAGACCCTGACAATTCGTGGCGCAGCCAATCGCGAAAAGCACTTAGGGGCGGGTAGTCCGCCGCCCCGTCGGGCCAGGTCAGATAATAGCTGCCAGTGCCCGGCACCGGATTGCCCCACGCACTGACAAGGCGGCCATCTGCAAGTTCGCCTTCGGCCAGAAATTCGGGCAGGAGGGCGACGCCCACGCCATAGATGGCAGCCTGGATCATCGGACCGAATTGATCGAACAGCATGCCCTGCGGCGCGGGCTGGGTCAGGCCATAGGCCGCGAACCATCCGGCCCAGGCATCGGGGCGAGTTTCCAGTTGCAACAGGGGTTGCCCGATCAGGTCGGCGGCAGACCCGATCGGATGCGAAGCGGCCCATGCGGGGGCACAGCAAGGCACAAGGCGTTCATCAAACAGTTTCTGATAACCGGCCCCGGCCCATGTCTGTGCGCCGAAGTGGATGGCGGCATCAAACCCCTCTTCTGCGAAATCAAAGGGGCGCAGGCGGGTGCCGAGGTTGATGGTAACGCCGGGATGTGCGGCGAGAAAGCGGGGCAGGCGGGGGGCGAGCCAGCGGGTGCCGAAGGTCGGCAGGATTGCAAGTGCGAGGGTGCCGCCTGTGCCCGAAGCACCCACCGCCCGGACGCGCATGGCCCCCCGGCTGATCAGATCCATGGCGCGGGCCACATCGCGGGCATAGGCCAGCGCCCCGACCGTCGGCACCAGCCTGCGCCCCTTGCGCAGGAACAGGGCCACACCCAACTGTGCCTCAAGCGTCTGGACCAGTCGGCTGATGGCCCCTTGGGTCAGATCCAGATCGCGCGCAGCGGCAAGAGTTGATCCGGTGCGGCAGACCGCTTCGAACGCGGTCAGGACAGAAGTGGAGGGGAGAAGGCGGCGCGGGGTGGCCATGTATTACCTTTAGGCATATGTTTCGTGCAAAATAGGGTTATTCGTGATCAGAACAATCCCTTATGCGCATACTAACCCAACGGAGGTTCTGTGATGAAAGATCATGTCCCGCATCTGAAAGCCAAAGACGCGCCCGATCTGGGCCGGTTTGACTGGGAGGACCCCTTTCGTCTGGAAGATCAGCTGACCGAAGACGAACGCATGATGCGCGATGCAGCGCGGACCTATGCGCAGGAAAAGCTGCAACCGCGGGTGACCGCGGCCTACCGGGAGGAATCGACGGACCCCGCGATTTTCCGCGAAATGGGGGAAATGGGCCTGCTGGGCGTGACGATCCCGGAAGAATATGGCGGATTGGGCAGTTCCTACGTGGCCTATGGCCTGATCGCGCGGGAAGTGGAGCGGGTGGATTCGGGCTATCGTTCGATGATGTCGGTGCAGTCATCTTTGGTGATGTATCCGATCTATGCCTACGGGTCGGAAGAACAGCGCCTGAAATACCTGCCGAAATTGGCAAGCGGTGAATGGATCGGCTGTTTCGGGCTGACGGAACCTGACGCCGGGTCGGACCCGGCGGGGATGAAAACAGTGGCCCGGAAAACCGCTGGTGGCTATGTGTTGAACGGGGCGAAGATGTGGATTTCGAACAGTCCGATTGCGGATGTGTTCGTGGTCTGGGCGAAGTCCGAAGCGCATGGCGGGAAAATACGGGGCTTTGTGCTGGAAAAGGGGACCAAGGGCCTGAGTGCGCCCAAGATCGGCGGGAAACTGTCATTACGCGCCAGCGTCACGGGCGAGATCGTGATGAAGGATGTGGAAGTGGGGGAAGAGGCCCTGCTGCCCAATGTGGAAGGTCTGAAAGGCCCGTTCGGGTGTCTGAACCGGGCGCGATATGGCATCAGTTGGGGCGTGATGGGGGCGGCTGAGTTCTGCCTGCACGCAGCGCGGCAATACGGGCTGGACCGCAAGCAGTTCGGGCGTCCGCTGGCGCAGACGCAGCTGTTTCAGTTGAAACTCGCAAACATGATGACGGATATCGCGCTGGGGGTGCAGGCATCGCTGCGCGTGGGGCGGTTGCTGGACGAGGCGAATGCCGCGCCGGAGATGATTTCCATCGTCAAGCGCAACAACTGTGGCAAGGCGTTGGACATCGCACGCTGGTCGCGTGACATGCACGGCGGCAACGGGATTCAGGAAGATTACCAGATCATGCGCCACATGGTGAACCTGGAAACGGTGAACACCTATGAAGGGACGCATGACGTGCATGCATTGATTCTGGGGCGGGCTATTACAGGTTTGCAGGCGTTTTTCTGATCGCCTGAAAAATTCCTGCCCCCACCGATCTAAAAATTTTCGTCGAAAATTTTTAGATATCAGTACTGAAAGTTCGCATGGACCGCGCCGACATCGTTCACGACAACTTCCTGCGCCGGGTGGCTGCGCGGGATTTCCCTGCCGGGCGCGCGCCTGCCGGGCCTTTATCTGCGGTGGATGCTGCGCAGATTTATCGTTCTGCCTGCCTGACCCGCGCGCTGGATCGCACCAGCCGCGCGATGCAGAAGGCGGGGCAGGGGTTTTACACCATCGGCTCTTCAGGGCATGAGGGCATGGCGGCGGTGGCGGCAGCGCTGCGTCCCACGGACATGGCCTTTCTGCATTACCGTGACGCGGCATTCCAGTTGCAGCGTGCGACGCAGGTGCCGGGGCAGACGCCGTTGTGGGACATGCTTTTGTCCTTTGCCGCGTCCAGCGAAGACCCGATTTCCGGGGGGCGGCACAAGGTTCTGGGGTCGCGTGCCCTGATGATTCCGCCGCAGACATCGACCATCGCCAGTCATCTGCCCAAGGCGGTGGGGGCAGCCTATTCGATCGGGGCTGCGCGTCGCAACCGCCCGGAACATGCGGTGCTGCCGGATGACGCGATCATCCTGTGCAGTTTTGGCGATGCGTCTGCCAACCATTCGACGGCGCAGGGGGCGTTCAATACGGCGGGCTGGACGAGTTATCAGGCCATCCCTCTGCCGCTGCTGTTCGTGTGTGAAGACAACGGGATCGGGATTTCGACGAAAACGCCAAAGGGCTGGATTGAGGCTGGGTTTTCGGCGCGTCCGGGTCTGGAGTATTTTGCCTGCGATGGGCTGGATATGTTCGATGCTTACCGCGTTGCCGAACAGGCGGCGCTTTTCGTGCGCACCCGTCGCAAGCCGGCCTTTCTGCATATCCGAACGATCCGTTTGTATGGCCATGCCGGGGCTGATGTGCCTACGACCTATCTGAGCCGGGACGAGGTGGAGGCGGAGGAGGCGCAGGATCCGCTGCTGCAGTCTGTGCGTCTGATGGATCAGGCGGGGGTGATGACACCAGATCAGGCGCTGCGGATTTACACTGAAACAGGCCTGCGGGTGGCACGGGTGGCAGATCAGGCGGTGACGCGGCCCCGGTTGAAAACCGCGCAAGACGTGATGGGTGCGCTGATCCCGCCCGCCCGCATTTGCAAGCCGACCAACGGGCCATCGCCTGAGGTCCGCGCAGCGGCGTTCGGCGGCGATCTGAAGGCGATGGACGACCCGCAACCGATGAGCAGGATCATCAACTGGGCGCTGACCGACCTGATGCTGCAACATCCGGAAATCGTGATGATGGGCGAGGATGTGGGGCGCAAGGGCGGGGTTTACGGTGTCACGCAAAAACTGACGGCGCGGTTTGGGGCGCACCGGATGATCGACACGCTGCTGGACGAACAATCCATCCTCGGGCTGGCCATTGGAATGGCGCAGAACGGGTTTATGCCGATGCCGGAGATTCAGTTTCTGGCCTATCTGCACAATGCGGAAGACCAGCTTCGGGGCGAGGCGGCGACCTTGCCGTTCTTTTCCAACGGACAGTTTACAAATCCGATGGTGCTGCGGATTGCGGGGCTGGGCTATCAGAAGGGGTTTGGCGGGCATTTCCACAATGACAACTCTCTGGCCGTGATTCGCGATATTCCGGGTGTAGTTCTGGCGATCCCGTCGACCGGTGCCGAGGCCGCAATGATGCTGCGTGAATGTGTGCGGCTTGCACGCGAAGAACAGCGCGTGGTGGTGTTTCTGGAGCCCATCGCGCTTTATCCGATGCGCGACTTGCATGCGGAAAAGGACGGGGCATGGATGACCCGTTATCCCGCGCCAGACCGTCAGATCGGTTTCGGTGAGGTAGGGGTGACGGGGCAGGGTGCGGACCTTGCGATTGTGACCTATGGCAACGGGCATTACTTGTCGCGGCAGGCTTTGCCCTCGATCGAGGCGGCAGGGGTTAAGGCACGGATCGTCGATCTGCGCTGGCTGTCCCCACTGCCCGAGGCGGCGCTGCTGGAGGTGGTAAAAGGCTGCAGGCGTATTCTGATCGTCGATGAATGCCGCCGCACCGGTGGGCCTGCTGAGGGCTTGATGGCCCTGTTGGCCGAGGCGGGGCACAGCCCGTCGCGGATCACATCCGAGGACAGTTTCATCGCCACGGGCCCTGCCTATGCGGCGACGATGCCGTCCGCCGACAGCATCGCTGCGGCGGCCATCGGGGGGGCGGTATGAGAACG
>JANMDH010000397.1:0-10964 GCA_031376195.1 Gemmobacter sp.
TTCTGGGCGAAGAGGCGGCCTTAGGCTTTTTTCAGGACGGTGCGCGTGCGCAGGGCAAGGGTGGCTATCTGCCCGATCCAACCCCTGATTTCATCGACGGGCTGGAACGGAGGTTGGCCGGGTCGGTGGGGGCCGCGACAGCGCATGCCATGCTGGCACAGTTGGCGGGGCGCGTGGCCGTATCGGTAGAAGATCTGATCGCGGTGGCCTCTGAAACGGCGCAGATTATGGAATATTCGGCCCGTCTGGAACAGCAGCAAAGCGAATTGAGCCGTACGGCCCGCGCCTTGCGCGAGGCAAATGAAAAACTGACCCAGCTTTCCGTGCAGAAGGATGCTTTTCTCAGCCAGATCAGCCACGAATTGCGCACGCCGATGACATCCGTCCGGGCATTTTCTGAATTGCTGCGGGAAGGCGATCTTCCCCCAGACCTTGCCGCGCGGTATTCAGGGTTGATCCACGACGAAGCGATCCGACTGACCCGGTTGCTGGATGATTTGCTGGATATAAGCGTGTTGGAAAGCGGGGCCGTGCGGTTGAATCTGGGGCCGGTGCGTGTGGCTGATGTGATTGACCGGGCGTTGGCTGCGGCAGAACACAGTGGCGGTGCACGGCGTTTTTCGGTGCACAGAAATGTGGGGGCGGAGGCAGTCTTTCTGCGAACGGATGCGGACCGTTTGACGCAGGTGTTGATCAACCTGGTGTCGAATGCCCGCAAGTATTGCGATGCGGCTGAACCCGAACTGCGCTTTGTCGTGCGGCAACGGGGCGCAATGGTGATCGTGGATGTGATCGACAACGGATCGGGAATTCCAAAGGCGGCTCAGGCGTTGATCTTTGAAAAATTCTCGCGCCTGACGGAACAGACCGGGGCCGGAGGGGCGGGCCTGGGTCTGGCCATCTGCCGTGAGGTGATGGTCAATCTCGGGGGGGCCATTGTCTATCTTCCGGGGCAGGGCGGGGCCGCGTTCCGGATCAGCCTTCCGCTGCAGATGCGCGACGCGGCTTAGGACGGTAATCATTTGGCAACGCCTGTCTGGCAGGTCTTGGCAGGTGGCTCCAGAAAGCAGCAGGGGGATGGCAGTGCAAGATAACGTGATCCGGCGCAAAGTGGCGGCAGCGCGATCTTCGCAGGGTGTGCTTGCCAAACAGGGCATTCCACGGATTTGGCCATTGGCCCTTGCGCGCGCTAGCCGCGACTGTCTGGCATTGGGGCTGGAAGTGACGGGGCTGACCACGACACAGACTTCGCTGACCGAACTGCTTGATATCGTGCCGGACAGGTCGCTGATAGCGGTTCTGGACGGGCCGCATGACGGTCTAGGTGTGATGGTGCTGTCGCCGCAGGTTCTGGCCGCCCTGATCGAAGTACAAACCCTGGGTCAGGTGATGCCCGGCCCCGCCCAGATGCGAAAACCGACGCGCACGGATGCTGCTATGGTGGCGGCTTGGATGGACACAGCCCTGCACGGGGCCGAAGTGCTGTTGTCCCATGACGCGGATCTGCCTTGGGCGGATGGTTATCGTTATGCCTCGTTTCTGGCTGACGCGCGCCCTTTGGGCCTGTTGCTGGAAGATGTGCCCTACCGTTTGGTCACGACGGACATAAGTCTTGCGATGGGATTGAAGACAGGCCCGGTAATGCTTGCCCTGCCCGCACATGGCAGGGGGCGTCACCCGGAAATACTCATGCCTGACGTGGCCCCGCCACCTGCGGGGCACAGTTTCGCAGATCTGCTGCAGGATCGGATCATGGCGGCTGAATGCACGCTGCAGGTGGTGATTGCGCGGTTGCGATTGCCGTTGGGGCACGTTCTCGATCTGGTCGATGGGGCGGTCTTGCCGCTGGCCGAGGCTGGAATTGATCGCATTGTGCTTGAAACGGCGGATGGATGCCCGCTGGCCGAGGGACGGCTTGGGCAGCATCGCGGGCACCGGGCTGTCCGACTGATGGCGGTTGTGGGTCAATCCAAGCCTCCAGTGGTCGAGGAGGAACTGGTGCAACCATCTGGGCCAACGTCAGGCGAAGCCCCGCCATCCATCGCAGCAGATATGTTGTTGCGCGCGGGCTGACCTGACCAGACAATCGCTACACTTCGCTCTGTGTCAGATAACCCACGGCAGCACCCTGAAAAATAATTCAGCAGGAAACTGCCGACTTTTCGGGCAGCTGTCCAAGCGGATTGCCAAAGTCGCCCAGTTCACGCACCCTCCAGTTGTCTGATCTGACGTGCATCTGAGGTGACTTGGGGGTGGGAAATGGCCTATTTGAGTTCTGAAGTGCAATGGGATGCATCGACCTTTGATTTGAACCTGCCCCTGAGAACCCGGCAGTCCGGGTTCTTTTCGGGGCCGTTGACCTTCGGAGATCAGGTGCTTGTCACCACCATCAACGAGATCGGCTATCCAGGCACTTACCCTGGCTATGATTTTGATGATGCGCAGATCACGCGTTACAGGAACGGGGCGCGGGTTGAAATCGGGGGCAACGATCTGATCTTTGACAATCGCGGACGGTTGGTGAACGGCAGCCTTGATTTTTACGGCAGTTTTGATGCGAACGCGAACTTCAGATTTGGCCTGTTTGATCCGGGCATCAGCATTCGCCCCTTGCTTCAGGCGCGCGCCACGCCGACCTTGTCGGATGACCGCCAGCTTCTGGCGAGAGTTCTGGAGGGGGACGATGCGATCCTGTTGTCGCGGTTCAGCGATGCCATTTCAGCACGTGGCGGCCATGACCTTGTTGCAGGGCGGGCAGGCAATGACAAATTGTCTGGTGGTGCAGCGGCTGACATCCTGTTTGGCGGCAGTGGCGCCGATGCGTTGCGCGGTGATGCGGGCACGGACCTGTTGTTCGGCGACGCCGGTGACGACCGGCTGATTGGCGGTGATGGCAATGATCTGCTTGTCGGCGAGGAAGGGAATGACACGATTTACGGCGGCGCGGGAGCGGACAGGTTTGTCTTTATCCCCGGTGTTGGCCGCGACACGGTGGTCGATTTCGGGCGGGGTGCGGACCGGTTGGTGGTCACTGGGGCGGCCAGCATCGATGACCTGACCATATCGTCGACGCAGGGCGGTGGCACGCGCATTGCGTATGAAGGAATGGTTATTATCCTGCCGGATGTCCGGCGTGGGCAGATCACGGCGGCGGATTTCATCTTCAGCCCGTCGGCGGACACTGTTCTGAATGGTCCGGCGACAGCTTTTTTCGACAACTGGGACTATGCCACCGTCGTCTAGAAAGACGATGCTTTACCTTGTTTTTCCAGCGCCTCAATCTGCCCGCGGATGCCTTCCAACTGATAGCCAAAGCGTGCGGGGATCGCGATCAGGTCGTTTGTGGGCATCTCGCCCGCGTGGGCCAAAGCCCAGACAACGGACGACCGGTTGCCGCTTGCGCAATAGGCAAACACCGGGCCAGTCGCGGCATCCATCGCGGCACGCTGGGCTGCGACATTCGCCATCGTCAGGCCGCCGCCGATGATCGGGTTGATCACGAACGTTAAACCAAGCGCCTCGGCTGCCGCCTTCATCGTCCCGGCATGCAGATCCCCGGGAATTTCGGGATCGGGGCGATTGTCGATGATCGTTGTAAACCCTTCGGCTTTGAGCGTGGGCAAATCGGCGACCGCAATTTGCGGCGAGACGGCGTAAACGTCGGTCAGGCGGCGGATGTCCATGGCAATCCTTTTGCGGGCAGGGGCGGCAATGCGCCTTTTTATGATGGGTGCAATGACCATACCTGCGCCCATCGCAAGAATAAAGACCAGACCACCCCAGCCGCCAAAGCTGATCGAGGCCATCGCAGGACCGGGGCACAAGCCGACCAGGCCCCAGCCCATCCCAAACAGGATGGACCCGAGCACCAACCCCCGATCAACCTTATGATGGGTGGGGGTGGGTATGGGTGTGCCCAAAACAGCAAGCTCCCGTCTTTTTGCGATTCGCCAGGCGACAGCCATCGGCAGGATGGCCCCGCCCATGACGAACATCAATGTCGGGTCCCAAGCACCCAGAAAATCGAGAAATCCTTGGACTTTGATCGTATCGGTCATGCCTGAAATCAACAGACCTGCGCCGAAAATTCCGCCGCAAAGGGCTGCAAAAATTGCGCGTTGCATCATGCCGCCCCGAACCCGCGACGGATCAAGAGGACCATCATGGCCCCTGCAGCGATGTAGAGGACGGTCGCCACGATGCCGCGCAGGGACAGGCGCGAAATTCCGCAAACGCCGTGACCCGAGGTGCACCCGCCCGCCAGCCTTGTGCCGATGCCGGTAAGCAGTCCTGCCGCAATAATCAGGCTGACCGACCCGGTCAAATGCGTGGCGGCGCCCCATCCGGATGCCACAACACCTGCCGGAACGGCGACCAGTCCGGTCAGAAAGGCCAATCGCTCGGTTGTTGTGGCACGCCCGGTGCCATCGATCAGGCCACCCAGAATGCCCGAAGCCCCCATGATGCGCCCGTTTATCAACAAATACAGCGCTGCCGCCGTTCCGATCAGCAGCCCGCCGCCAAACCCCCATAGCCAGTCTGCAGTCATCCCGATATCCCTTCGCGTACTGCCGGGCTTATAGGATCAAAGCCCGTTCAAGGGAACCTTCAGATAGCTTTTCCCGTTCGCTTCGGGTTCAGGCATGTGGCCTGCCCGCATGTTGATCTGCAGTGAGGGAATGATCAGACGTGGCATGGATAACAGGGCGTCCCGTGCCTCGCGCAGGGCAACGAAATCCGCGCGCGCGCGCCCCGCGCCAACATGCACGTTCAACGCCTTTTGTGCGCCAACTGTGCTTTCCCAGGCAAACACCTCGCGTCCGGGTGCCTTATAGTCATGGGCGACGAAAATCCGGGTCTCGTCTGGCAATGCCAGGATCTTTTGAACGGAATCAAACAGGTCTGCGGCCGACCCGCCCGGAAAGTCGCAGCGTGCGGTGCCATAATCGGGCATGAACAGGGTGTCACCGACAAAAGCCGCGTCGCCGATGACATAGGTCATGCAGGCGGGGGTATGACCGGGTGTGTGCATCACGTCGAGGCGCATCTGACCGATCATCAGGCTGTCGCCTTCTGCCAGAAGGGCGTCAAACTGTGAGCCGTCTCGTTGGAACGCAGTGCCTTCGTTGAAGATTTTGCCAAAAGTGTTTTGAACGGTCGTGATCCGGTCCCCTATCCCGATTTTGCCGCCAACCTGATCCTGGATATAGGGAGCGGCGGACAGGTGGTCGGCATGGACATGGGTTTCCAGTATCCACTGCAGGTCAAGGCCATGGTCACGAATATGCGCGATCACCGCATCTGCCGAGCCTGTGTTCGTGCGACCTGAAGCATAGTCGAAATCGAGGACGGAATCGATCACCGCACAAGCAGTGCCCTCAGGGTCGCGCACGACATAGGTGACGGTGTTCGTCGCCTCATCGAAAAAGGCGGTGATGTCTGCTTGCATGGTGCGGGTCCAATCTTTGCTGATCGCACTGTACAGCCTTTTGGGCCGATTTGCACGACCTGCAATCAACGCGGCCTAGCCAAGGACAATCCCCGTAACGACCAGCATCAATCCGATAGCCGAGACCCCAAGAGCGGCCAAATTCAGCGCCACCACCTTTTGCAGGCGGGCGCGAAGGTCGTCGTCGCCTGTCGCCGCGCGCCGGGCTTTCATCACGATACGCACACACCACAAAAGCCCTGCGACACCGGCCATTGCCATGACAGCACCCAGCCCGACCAGAATTTGCATGGCAAAGCCCTTTCGATTGTCCTGACTTGCCCTAATGTGAAGGCCCTGCGCTGGCAAGGGTCTGGCGATGCAACACGAAAGTCGAGGCTTGAACCCCTGCGCCCTTGGCGCTAGGCACGGCACTTGCCTAGACAGTATGGAGAACGCGATGGCCGACGGTGTGGATACCTACACAATTGCAGCAGACGAGCTGCGCCAGTTCATCGAACGTTTTGAACAGCTGGACGCGGAAAAGCGCGATGTGGCGGAAAACCAGAAAGAGTTGATGGCCGAGGCCAAAGGTCGCGGTTACGACACCAAGGTATTGCGCAAGGTGATCGCGCTACGCAAACGCAAACCCGACGATATTGCCGAAGAAGAAGCAGTGCTGGAAATGTACAAGACCGCCCTTGGGATGGTCTGATTTGCTTTTACGGCAGTGTCAGTGCGACGCCGGGAATGGCGGCAATCCGGGTGAGATCCTGATCATATTGCAGGGTCAGCGTTTCGGCCAGATCGGTGGTCCATCCGGGCAGATCGACCGGCATTTCCATTCGCTGGGGCAGGGCCAGCTTGGACAGGAATGATGTCACGATCTTGCGCCTTTGCGCAATGGTGCGGGGCGGGCGGCTTGCGATAAAGTCGCGGTATCGCCCGATCGCATGTGACGTCAGCAAAGACGCCAGGAGGGCATCGGTCCCTTCCAGCGTGATCGCTGGGCTGTGCCCTGCGACAATCTGCAGCACCTCGGGCCAGATCAGGGGCGTGTCTTCGTCGCACCAGACATGAATCGGCACGCCGGGGTTTTCCTCGGCAAGATCGCGGATTGTATCGGACCAGAACAAGTCCTGCGGATCGACGCCGTCCATTACATCCAGATAAGGCCGGTCTGCCTGCTTTTTCATCAGGGCCGGCAGAAAGCTGGCGGGATTGCGGATCGCCAGATGAAATTCGGCCTCGCAATCGGGGAAAATCCGGGTGATCGACCGCATCCGCGCACCGGCAGTCATGTAGAACGCCCCGCGCAGCGCCCATTGTGGAAAGGCGAGGAAGTTTTCCCAGGATAGGATGATACGGTTTGCATCTTCGACGTCATCCAGAATCTCGTCCAGAATCAGTTGTTGCGTGTCGCTGCTTGCCGCGCGTCCCTGCAAACTGGCTGCCGTGTCGCGCAGGAGGGTGCGATAGCGTGCGGGGCCTGGCACGATGATGCCTTCGCCAGCCAGTACCCCACGGTTGGTCAGCAGGCATTTCACAAGGCGCTCTTCGTCGGTGCAATGCACGCCAAGGTGATAGATGATGCGCATTTGGCCTTTCCGCGAACGGTGCTGCAAGTCCGGTAAAATTGCCGGGCTGCGCATCGGATCGCCAGTCTATCCGGGGAAATCTGGACAGGCAAACCGCTTTGCGTTAGCAAGGCGATCAGGATGACCAACCAAAACAGTCAGATAAAAGCGGGGCCGTGGCAGGCTTGGCGCAGGGTCCGGCCGGAGCCTTGGGGCTTTGCTGCATTCTGTCTTGCGGCACTTGTGGTGGCCCCGATTGTTTCGGTGATCTGGATTGCTTTTCATCCGGTGGAAAACATCTGGCCGCATCTGATGGCAACTGTTTTGCCGCGATACTTCGGCAATACATTGATCCTGATGGTGGGGGTGGGTGTATTGACAGGATTTTTTGGCACGGGATGCGCGTGGCTGGTGACCAACTATGACTTTCCGGGGCGGCGCTGGCTGGACGCGGGGTTGCTGTTTCCGCTGGCTGTTCCCGCCTATGTCGGGGCCTATGCGCTGGTTGATTTTCTGAATTATGCGGGGATCGTGCAGACCGCCCTCCGAGGGGCGATGGGGTGGACAACGGCGCGCGATTACTGGTTCCCCGAGATCAGGTCGCGTCTGGCTGCTGTGATTGTGCTGTCTGCGGCCTTGACGCCCTATGTCTATTTCCTCGCCCGCACGGCCTTTCGCGATCAATCCGGGTCGGCGCATGATGTGGCCCGTGCGTTGGGCTGCGGGCCATGGCGATTGTTCTGGCGTGTCGGGCTGCCTTTGGCCCGCCCGGCCATTGCGGCGGGGGTTGCTTTGGCGCTGATGGAAACCGTTGCCGATTATGGGACGGTGATGCATTTCGGTGTGCAGACCCTGACCACGGGGATCTTCAGTACCTGGCTGACCGCGGGAAATTCGGGCGGTGCTGCGCAAATTGCGCTGTTGGTTCTGGCTCTGATCCTGCTGCTGGTCGGGTTGGAACGGCGGGGTCGCCGCGGGATGGCGCATCACAGCCTTTCGCGCGCGGACCGGGCTGTCGTGCGGGTTGCGCTGCGGGGGGGTAAAGCTTGGCTGTCCTTTGGTTTCTGCGCGCTGCCTTTTGTGATCGGCTTTGTGTTGCCGGTGGGCGTTATGCTGCGGCATGCATTGCTGGCCCCCGCGGGTTGGGTGTCGCCGGGTTTGGCCCAGGCCCTGCTGAACACCCTGTTTGTCAGTGGTGCTGCGGCAGGTCTGACTGTCATTGCGGCGCTGATCCTTTTGTATGGCGCCAGGCTGTCAGGGCGTCGCTTGCCGCGTCTGTTGTTGCCGATCGCCACACTAGGCTATGCCGCCCCCGGGGCGGTTCTGGCGTTGGGACTGCTTATTCCGCTGGCGGCCCTTGATCACCGTCTGGCAGATGCAGTGCTGGCCATCACAGGCCGCGACCCCGGTCTTTTGCTGACCGGTACGGCTACTGCGTTGATCCTTGCCTACATGGTCCGCTTTTTTGGTGTCGCACAGGGTGCCATTGATGCGGGCATGGGGCGGATTGCGCCTAATTTGCCGCTTGCGGCCCGCACACTTGGCCGCAGCATCCGTGGCACCTTGGGCGCGGTATATTTGCCTTTGCTGCGCGCCCCACTGGCGACTGCAATGCTGGTGGTGTTTGTGGATTGCGTCAAGGAACTGCCTGCAACGCTGCTGCTGCGCCCGTTCAACTTTAACACCTTAGCGACCCGCGTCTACGAAGAGGCAAGCCTGGAGCGATTGAACGATGCAGCACCAGCTGCCTTGCTGGTGATGGGGGTTGGCCTTGTAGCGGTTCTTCTGCTTACCCGCACGCGGCACCGCTGATCCCCCCTTGCAGGACCATCCGCATCGGGTTATTTGAATAGGGTCGCCCCTATAGCTCAGCTGGTAGAGCATCTGATTTGTAATCAGAGGGTCTGCGGTTCGAATCCGTATGGGGGCACCAATCAAACCTAATCAGTACTCAGGACGCCTACAAAATTGGCTGACATGAACCAATCATTGGTGGCAGTGAAAATTTCCTGTTTATTCGGCACCGGCAGTCGGACAAATGCTGATTTCTGCAGTTGCGCAACGTCCATGGCCGGGTTTGGAACCATGAAAAGGGTTACCGCATCTTTCGCGCGTCGGACTCGACCAATCCACCCGGTTGAAGCGGGACCATCCGGACGCGCCTACGTTGCCGGATGCCCCGAATCTGACCAGCCCTTTGTCACCCTGTCAGGATCGGGCGCAGTGCCTCGCTCTCACGCAGGATGAAAGTGAAGAAGGCCGAGATGCGCGGCGTCTGACGCTGGTCTGGGTGGGTCAGGATGCGCCAGGCGCGGGTCAGTTCGGGGATCGGACCCAGAACGCGCACCAAATCCGGCTCGGCATCACCCAGCGACATCGGCAGGGGTGCGACGCCAACCCCGGCCTTGGCGGCTGAGATAAGGCCAAGCACGCTGGTGTTGCGGGCGGCATAGGTCGCGTCTGGGGCGACTTCCTTGAACCACGACACAGTGCGATGCTTGTTCATGCTTTCCTCGAACGCGATCAGGGGGTGGAGGGTCAGATCGGCCACGCCCGTCGGTGCGCCGTGACGGTCGATATATTGATGGCTGGCGTAGATCGCCCAAAGCGAATCCGCGATCTTGCGGCCGACGAGCACGCTGTCATCGGTGTCGCCCGACCGCAGGGCAACATCAGCTTCGCCCTTGGCCAGATCGACATACTGGTCGCTGAGCACAAATTCGACTTTCAGCGTGGGATGTTCGGTATGAAACCGGTCGAGGACGCCGGATTGCGTCAGTCGAAAGGCGATCGGTTCGGGGCAGGTAAGGCGGATGATCCCGATCTGTGCACGGCCCAGATCGCGCAGGGCCTGCTCGAACACGTGCACCGAAGTGGCCACGCCTTCGGCATAGGGCAGAATGGCGGTGCCAAGGTCGGTCAGGCGATAGCCCGATGGCAGACGTTCGACAAGCCTTTGGCCCAGCTGCGTTTCAAGATCGGTAAGCCTGCGCTGCACAGTGGATTGGTTGACACCAAGACCGCGGGCGGCGGCGAGTGTGCTGCCTTTCTGGGCAACGGCAAGAAAGAACCGCAGATCGTTCCAGTCGAACATGACGACGCCTCCCGTTCCGCAAATCTGCGGCCCCGTTCTGCAATTCTGCGGCTATGCGGGCGGGTGCGGCAAGCGTAATCTTTGGGACAGGCGGAAATGACCGTCTATCGATCCGTATATGCTGACGACGACCGGACTTCGGTGCGGGCCCGCTTGATGCGAGCGGCTGAAGCCTGTGCACCTTTGCAGCGAGGAGTTCCGATGATGAATACCGACACAAGGTCAGATGCGGCAGAGTTCAAAGATAAGATGCGTGCGCAGTGGGATGGTGCAGCGGCTGGTTGGGACAGGCATGGGCCTGCAATCCGCGACTGGCTGCGGGTGCCGACCGATTCAATGCTGGACATGGCGGGTATCCTGCCAGGTCAGACCGTGCTGGATGTGGCGGCAGGGGCGGGCGATCAGACGCTGGACATCGCGGAACGCGTGGGGGTGGCAGGCAGGGTCATTGCGACGGATATTTCGACAGGCATCCTTGCCTTTGCACAGGCCAATGCGGTTCGGGCGGGACATGATAACGTGAGCATACATGCGGCCGATGCGGAAGACCTGGGGCTGGGGGATTCCATGTTTGATGCAGCGGTCTGTCGCCTTGGGCTGATGTTCCTGCCGGACCCGCTTGCGGGGTTGCGGGAAATCTGCCGGGTTCTGAAACCGGGTGGGCGGTTCTGCAGTATGGTGTTCGCGGGGCCTGACCTAAATCCATGCCTGCGCATCCTTATGTCAACCGCGATGCGACATGCGGGGATGACACCGCGTGACCCGTTCGTGCCGGGGGGATTGGTCAGTCTGGGCAAGTCGGGTCTGGTAGAGGGCCTGTTTCAGCGGGCAGGGTTTCGCAATACTGTTACAACGCGGATGGAGG
>JANMDH010000450.1:0-4289 GCA_031376195.1 Gemmobacter sp.
GCCTCCGCCAGCCACACCCGCATCCGCGCGTTTTCTGCCCGGCAGTAATCCACAAACCCCCGGTCCCGCACCGCCGCCTCGGCCACGTCCTGCTGCGTCGCCGACAAATTGAACGGCCCCCGGATCCGGTTCAGCACATCAATGATCGCCCGCGGGCCGTACCCCCAGCCGATCCGCAGACCGCCAAGCCCGTAAATCTTGGAAAACGTCCGCGTCATGAACACGTTTCCGCGCGACCCCGCCAGACCCGCCCCGCCGTCATACCCGTCCACATATTCCGCATAGGCCCCGTCCAGCACCAGCATCGCCTGATCCGGCAGCGCATCCGCCAGCCGCGCCACCTCGCCCGGGCTGATCATTGTGCCGGTCGGATTGTTCGGGTTCGCGATGAACACCAGCCGCGTCTTGTCCGTCATCGCCGCGATCAACGCATCCACATCCGTCGTGCGTTCCCGCTCCGCCACCTCCACCGGGGTCGCCCCCACCGACAGGGCCGAAATCCGGTACATCAGGAACCCATGTTCCGTGAACAGAACCTCGTCCCCCGGCCCGGCATAAGCCTGGCACAGAAAGGTGATGATCTCGTCCGAACCGACCCCGCAGATGATCTGATCCGCCTCAATCCCGTGCACTTCGGCAATCGCCTGACGCAGCCCCGCGTGATCGGTGTTGGGATAGCGGTGCAGGTTATGGACCGCCCGCGCATAAACCTCTTTCGCCCGGTCCGATGGGCCAAACGGGTTTTCGTTCGACGACAGTTTCACAGCATTGGCCATACCGGCCAGATGTGCCTTGCCGCCGACATACAAGGCGATGTCCAGAATTCCGGGCTGCGGTCGAATATCGGTCATGATCTTCCCCAAGTCATGCTTTGGCTCATACCGTCACGTCCCTTCCAAGGCCAGAAAGAAACGCATCCACCCCTGCGACCTAAAGTTTTCTCCGAAAACACTGGGTCAGAAGAATTCTCAATGAAAATTCTTCGCGTCCCCGACTGCGCATCGCCCTCTCAGGGCACAAGGAAATTGATGAACTGCCAAGGATCGCTGTCATCCCGGTTTTCCGCAAACCGGTTGATCCGGTGGGCAAGTGGGGTCCAATCCGTGTAATGCGCCTCCACCCGCCCAAGGTAAGGTCGCTGCACCTCAAGACAGCGCGCATGATCCATCTCGTCCGCCTCGACAAAACCGGCACGCGGGTTCTCCGCCACCCAGACCATCGCCGCCAGAACCGCCGACGTCACCTGCATCCCCGTCGCGTTCTGATATGGCGCGTTCGCCCGTGCCTCTTCGATCGACAGCCGTGATCCATACCACAGCGCCCCTTTGGCGTGCCCGTACAGGAACACCCCAAGGTCGTCGCCGCCCGACACAATCTCGTCCGCCGTCAGGATATGCCGCGCCTCGGGCACCTGCCCTGCCCCGTTCATCTCGTGCAGCGACAGGATCGCATCATTGCAGGGGTGATAGGCATAATGGCACGTCGGGCGATACACCGCTCTGTCCCCCTCCCGCACCGTGTAATAATCTGAAATCGACAATGCCTCGTTATGCGTCACCACCAGCCCGAACTGCTGACCCACATCCGGGCACCAGGACCGCACCCGCGTATCCGCCCCCGGCCTGTCGATCCAGATCGCATAGCCCGGCCCCTTGTCAAACGCATGACCCGCAGGCGGCAACGTCTTTTCATGCGTCCCCCAGCCCAGTTCGGCCGGCTGATACCCTTCCGACAACAACCCGTCCACCGACCAGGTGTTCACGAACACCCCTGCGGGTTTCGGCCGCTGCGCGATCTGCGTGTCGCGTTCCGCCACATGCACGCCCTTGACCCCCAGCTGCATCGCCAAGGCCGCCCAGTCCGCCTGCGTCACCGGCGCCGCCGCAACCCCCGTATCCGCCGCCAGCCGCAACAGCGCCTCTTTCAACAGCCAGGACACCATCCCCGGATTGGCCCCGCAGCACGACACCGCCGTCGGCCCCCCGACAAAACCCTTCCCCAACGCCCGCACCTTTTCGCGCAAGGGATAGTTGGTGCGCTCCGCATTCGGCAAGGGCGACCCGAAGTAAAAGCCCGGCCAAGGCTCGATCACCGTGTCAATGTACTGAATCCCCAGCTTCTGGCACAGCAGCATCAGGTCAATCGACCCCACATCCACCGACAGGTTCACGATGAACCCCCGCCCCTCCGGGAACAGACCCTGCATCACCGCCTGCAAATTGTCGGGCGTCAGCGCAACCTGCAGATGCCGGATCCCGTGATCCTGCAGAATATGCGCAAACGCGTCCGACGGGTCGATCACCGTGAACTGGCTGCGGTCGAACGCGATGTGCCGCTCGATCAGGGGCAAGGTGCCGCGACCGATGGACCCGAAGCCGATCATCACCAGCGGCCCGTCGATCCGGGCATGAACAGGATATGTCATGTGGCCTTTCAGTGCTTTTCCGTCTTCGCCGAAAGCCAATCCATCAGCGCCAGCAGAACCCCCGATACGACAAATGTCAGATGGATCACCACCATCAGATACATCTGCCGTTCCGACACCACTTTATCAGGGTCCACCTTCCCGATCTCCATGAACACTTTCAGCAGATGAATCCCCGAAATCGCCACGATGGATGCGATCAGCTTCATCTTCAGCCCGCTGAAATCCACCTTCCCCATCCAGTCCGGCCGATCCACCGTGTCCGCGATGTCGAGTTTGGAAACAAAATTTTCATACCCCGAAAACAGCACGATCAGCAAAAGGTTGGCCGCCAGCGAAAGGTCGATCAGCGTCAGGATCGCCAGAATCCCCTGATCCGCCCGCATCTGAAAAGTCTGCGGCGCATAGTAAATCAGCTCGTTGAAAAAGACGACAACCAGCATAGCCAAGGCCGCGACAAGCCCCAGATACATTGGCGCCATCAGCCAGCGTGCCGCGAACAGCCCCCGCTCCAGCCCTGTTTCAAGACTTGGTTTCGATGTCATCTGGTGCTCCGTTCTGGTTTTCCCCGACATAAGTCAAACATCACCCATTCACCAGATGCCGCCAGACGAAAAAGCCGCCCCGGTTTCCCGGCGCGGCCCTTGCGTTTTTCGGCAGGGTGCGTGCATGCTTGCACGCATCACCCCATCAATTCTTCGCGTAATATTCCACGACCAGGTTCGGTTCCATCACAACCGGATAGGGCACATCCCCCAACGACGGCGTGCGCACGAATTTCACCACCATCTTGTTGTGATCGACTTCCAGATAATCCGGCACGTCGCGCTCCGTCAGCTGGATCGCTTCCAGAATCAGCGCCATCTGCCGCGACTTTTCCCGAACCGCGATCACGTCGCCCTCTTTCACCCGGTAGGACGCGATGTTCACCCGCCCGCCGTTTACCGTCACATGCCCGTGGTTCACGAACTGACGCGCCGCGAAAATCGTCGGCACCAGTTTCGCCCGATAAACCACCGCATCCAGACGACGCTCCAGCAGACCCACCAGCATTTCGCCCGTGTCACCCTTCACGCGTTCCGCTTCGGTATAGATCTTGCGGAACTGCTTTTCGGTCAGGTCGCCGTAGTAGCCCTTCTATTTCTGCTTGGCGCGCAGTTGCGTGCCGAAATCCGACAGCTTGTTCTTGCGCCGCTGGCCGTGCTGGCCCGGCCCGTATTCCCGCTTGTTCACCGGGGACTTCGGACGCCCCCAGATGTTTTCACCCATCCGGCGGTCGATCTTGTGCTTGGCAGCGGTGCGTTTCGTCACGGCTGATCTCCTTCGTTATGTTACAAAGGGCGTTGTCCTTGTGCCCCGCCTTCGAAAAGGCTTCGGCCCGACAGGCTTCCCCTTGCGGGGTCCACCAACACCAACTTTTCCGGGAATGTCCCCGAAGAGCGCGGCTTATACAGGGGCGCAGGCCCGAGTCAACCGCCGTCCGACTGTCGCGCATGCCCCGCAGTTCCCGCATCGGGGTGCATGCGTTGGTTTTACGGACACCCGCCTTGGAAGGCGGCAACCGCCGGGCCATCAACATCTCCGAAAGCGAAGCGGTGCACGAAGCCGCATTCGTGGCTCTGGTCAGGGCCGCGATTGCGACGAACGGGAAGCGCGGGTAATCGCCCCGCCCCATGCGACCCGTAGGGTGCGCATTCATTGCGCACCAGACGCCAGATTGGAACTTAACGGTGCGCAATAAATGCGCACCCTACGGCAGCTCGCATTTTTCACGTAACCGCATAGCCTACTATGGGAGGCTCCGTAGAGTGCGCATTCATTGCGCACCATCGCCAGATTGAAACACAACGGTGCGCGATAAATG
>JANMDH010000504.1:0-1721 GCA_031376195.1 Gemmobacter sp.
GGGGTTGCCGGTCGTGCGCCATCGGTTCACGCCCGACCGGCGACGGGGGCAGACGGCCCCCCGGCCTCTCCCCCAGCCCCTCAAACAATAAACGTCCGCACCGCCGCCGTATATTCCCCCGGTGCCTGCAGCATCGCAAAATGGCTCACCCCCGGCAGGATCACCAGTTCAGCCCCCGGGATCAGCCCTGCAATCTTTGCCGTATGCTCCGGCAGGATCGCCTCATCGTGTTCCCCCACCACAATCGCCACAGGCACCGTGATCGCTGCCACCTGCGCATCCGTCCAGTTCGGCTGCGTCGCCCACATTTCCGAAATTTGCGCCACGAATGGCTCGAAATCATCCGGTGTCGGTGACATCTTCGCGTAATCCACCCCCATCCGCGTGATATAGGCCCCGAACACCGCGTCTGTCCCCACTGCGGGGTTCACCCCATCCACCGTGATGTTCGCTGCATGCGCAAACAGGCGGTCCAACCGCTCCGGATGCGTCATCGCGATATCCAGCCCGATGATCCCCCCATCCGACCATCCCACCAGATCCACCTTCGCAATGCCCAGACTGTCCAGCAGCGCCAGATAATCCGACGCCATCAGGTCATACCCGTAAGGATCCGCGTTCCGCGATGATCGCCCGTGCCCCCGGCTGTCCGCCACGATCACCAGATGGTCTTTCATCAGATCCGCCACCTGCGCCGCCCACAGATCCGCATGCCCCAAACCGCCGTGGATCAGCAGAACCGGCTCCCGCCCCTCCACCGCCGCCCCGAAGGTCGCGTAATGCATTCCGATGCCGTTCACCTCTGCCGTCCCCGCGCTCGCCGGCGCAGGCATCGCCGCCGCCTCCGGAACCGACATCCAGCGGTCCTGCGCCAGCGCCGGACCTGCCATCGAAAGCACACACATCAGGGATACTCGCAGCATCGCACTCTCCTTTGATACGGTTCGTCCCAGCCTAACACCCCTCACCCGAAAATCCAGCTATCCCAGATCCTCCAGCACCATCTCCGCCCCCCGCCATCCCATCAGCATCGCAGGCGCATTCGTATTCCCCCCCGGCAGCGTCGGGAACGCAGACGCGTCGATCACCCGCAAACCCCGCACCCCATGCACCCGCAGCCGCGCATCCGTCACCGACACCGCCGCATCCGCCCCCATCCGCGCCGTGCAACTCGGGTGATACACCGTCCCCGACCGCGCCCTGAAATCATCAATCAGCGCCTCGTCCGTCATCACCTCCGGCCCCGGCCGCAGTTCTGCCTCGATCAGCCCCGCCAGTGCCGGTTGCCCCGCCAGCCGTCGCAGGAATTTCACCCCCCTCAGCATCTCTTCCACATCGTGATTGGTTGAAAACGCGTTTGCCGTGATCGCCGGATGTGCAAACGCATCTGCCGATCTGATCCGGATATGCCCCCGGCTTGTCGGGCGGCAGTTCGACAGCCCCAGCGACATCCCCGGAAACGGGTCCGGCGTCAGCACAGGCCGTTCCCCCGCCCGCGGCAACAGGGTCGAAAAAGCCTGCATGTACAACTGCATGTTTGGCCGCTCCAGATCGGCGCTCGTGCGGAAAAATCCCCCCCCGTGGTTGATCGACTTCGCCAGCGGCCCCCGCCCCCCCAGCACATATTCTAGGCCCGCCCGCAACTTGCCCCACCAGGGCCGCAGCGCCTCGTTGTAGGTCGGCACGCGCATTCGCCAGGTATAGTTGATCCCCTGATGGTC
>JANMDH010000493.1:0-2533 GCA_031376195.1 Gemmobacter sp.
TTTCTGCTTGTCGCTGCCGCCAACCCCTGCAAATGCGGGTATCTGACCGACCCCACCCGCGCCTGCGCCCGCGTGCCGCTGTGCGGCGATGATTATCTGGGGCGCATTTCCGGCCCTCTGATGGATCGCTTTGATCTGCGCGTCGAAGTGCCCCCCGTCGCCTATACCGACCTTGATCTGCCGCCCTCGGGCGACACCTCGGCGCTTGTCGCCGACCGGGTCGCCAGGGCCCGCGATGTGCAGACCGAACGCTACCGCGACCACCCCCAAGCCCGGGTCAACGCCGATGCCGAAGGCGCGCTGCTGGAAGATGTGGCCACACCCGATGCGCCGGGCAAGGCGCTTTTGTCCCGTGTCGCCGACAAGTTCGGCCTGTCCGCGCGCGGCTATCACCGCGTTCTGCGCGTCGCCCGCACGATTGCCGATCTCGACGGGGTGGGTGAAGTCAAACAAACCCATGTTGCCGAAGCGGTCAGCTACAGGCTGGCTTTGGGGGCGAAAGGCTAGGGGGGCACAGCGAAGTGACCCAAAGGGTCGATGAGCGGGCGATCACACGCCCCGCTTCGCCTCGATCACTTCCCAGATCCGCGCCGCGGTGTTCGTCCCGTCGAACCGCTCCAGCTCCTGTATCCCCGTGGGCGACGTTACGTTGATCTCGGTCAGCCAATCCCCGATTACGTCGATCCCCACGAAAATCTGGCCATGGTCCCGCAAGACCGGCCCGATCCGCGCACAAATCTCCAGATCGCGCGCCGTCAGTCCCACCTTTTCCGGGCGCCCCCCCGCATGCATGTTCGATCGGGTTTCCCCCGCCTGCGGCACGCGGTTGATCGCCCCCACCGCTTCGCCGTCCACCAGGATCACCCGCTTGTCGCCTTTTTCCACCGCCGGCAAGAATTTCTGCACGATCAGCGGCTCCCGGTTCATGCCCGTGAACATCTCGTGCAGGGACGCCAGATTGCGGTCATTCGGGTCAAGCCGGAACACCCCCGCCCCCCCGTTGCCGTACAGCGGCTTCAGGATGATGTCGCCATGCCGCGCCTTGAACGCCCGGATCGTCGCCAGATCCCGCGCAATGGCCGTCGGCGGCGTGAGATCGGGAAACCGCAGCACCAGCAGCTTTTCGGGAAAGTTGCGCACCCAGAACGGGTCATTCACCACCAGCGTTTTCGGATGGATCATATCCAGAAGATGCGTTGTCGTGATATACCCCATGTCGAACGGCGGATCCTGCCGCAGCCAGACCACGTCGAACGCCGACAGGTCCACCTCGGCCTCTGCGCCGTAGGTCACATGGTTCCCTACTTCGCGCCGCAATTCCACAGGCCAACCCCGCGCCATGACCCGGCCTTCGACAAAGGCCAGACGGTCCGGCGTATAGTAAAACAGCGAATGCCCCCGCGCCTGCGCCTCGACAGCGATCCGGAATGTGCTGTCAGCGTTGATGTTCACGGCCCCGATCGGGTCCATCTGCAAGGCAATTTTCAGGGACATCATGCTCTCCGCAACGGCAAACCCCTTGATGGCGCAGCTTTGCGGCAGTTGCAATCAGGCCGGATCAGGCCGCAAACGCGTTTTCCAGAATTTCGATCCGGCCCTTGCCATCCACCAACGCCACATCAAACCGCGCTTCGGTCAACTGCCCCGCAGGTTCGCCTTCCAGAAATTCCGACGCCGCCCCGTAAATCCGTGCCATCTGGCGCGCTGACAGATGTTCCGCCGCATGGGCATGGGTATCGCTTTGCTTAACCTCGATGAACACCACCCGCGCGCCTTCGCGGGCCACCAGATCAATTTCCCCCGAAATGCCCCGCCAACGCTGCGCTGCAATCGCCCGACCAGAACGTTCGTAATGCCGCAAAACGGATGCTTCGGCAGCCAGACCTGCCTGATAGGAAACCAACCCCGTCATTCCGCCTGCCCCCGTTTCAGCGCCGCCTGATACACATCGCGCCGCGCCATCCCCAGATTCGTCGACACCAGCGCCACCGCATCCTTGATCGACATTGTCGCCATCGCGTGCTCCAGCGCCTGATCGAGATCCCCGTCTGACACCGTCACATCCCCCGCACGATCCACCAACACCACGATTTCGCCCTTCACATCCCGATCCCGGAACACCAAAGCCAAATCCCCCAGCGATCCGCGTGACACTTCTTCAAACCGCTTTGTCAGTTCCCGGCATACCACAGCCGCCCGATCCCGTCCCAGACCTTCACACATCTCGGTTAACAACCGGCTAATCCGTTTCGGCGATTCGAACAGGATCAGTGTGGCGGGGACCGATCCCAACTCCTGCAGAAACCGGCGTCGGGCCCCGGCTGCCACTGGCGCAAATCCCGCGAAAAGGAAACGATCGCTGGGCAGGCCCGATACCGTCAACGCGGCCAGCACCGCCGATGGCCCGGGTGCTGTATGCACAGGGTATCCCGCCGCAATCGCGGCACGCACCAGTTGATAGCCCGGGTCCGCCACCAGCGGCGTGCCCGCCTCCGACGCATAGGCCACAGACTTGCCCTCGCCCAGCGCCGCG